>CAMZNW010000195.1 GCA_947313935.1 uncultured Mollicutes bacterium | reverse complement strand
ATAGATAATAAAAAAGTAATTGGTGAATAATTTTCAATGGAGGCATTATGGTTAAAATAGCAATTGGTATTACAACACATAATAATATTGCTAATTTAGAAAAAATTAAAGAAGTTTATAATAATAAAAACTTCGATACTTTTATTGTAGATGATATGTCTGATGATGGATTAGTTGAAGAATTAATTAAACAAAATATTAAGTTTGTATCAACAGGTAAAAATGTTGGGGCACCAGGTAAATCAAGAAATATGATTTTAGATATGGTAATAGATAAATATGATTATATTACTTTTATGGATGGTGATGATTATTTTATTTTAGACAATTTATTATTAGTAGCAAATAAAATAAATCCAGATGTTGAATTTATTTGTACTTCTTTATTATCAAAAACATGTAATTATACAACGATTCCTATAAATGCAAAAGTAGAGTATAATAAAGTTATTAATGTTAAAGAAATTAATGATGTTGAGTTTTTTAAAGTTGCAACAATTTCTAGTGGAGGAAGAATTTATAAATTATCAACAATTAAGCAGTTTAAATTACGTTATGCAGATGATTTGCCAGGACAAGATACTTTATTTAATAAAAATTTTATTACTCATATTAAGAAGATACAATATATTAATGATGCTATTTTTTATGTACGTATAATTGATGATAATACACTTTCAAACAAAATCAATATAAATTCCCTTATTAAGCGATGTAAATCAATTTATTTAATGTATGAATATAATAATAGTGTAAAAAATTTAGATAAAATTAATTACAAAATATTAAAAATTTTAAATGAAACTGGGATGGGGATATCAGATAAAAAAAAGATATTAGATGTACTAAGTAATGATATAAATGAGATTCAAATAAAAAAAAATCTTAATAAAGGGATAAATTTTTATAAAGAACAACCAAAAAGAATTGAATATAAAAATCTTAAAATTGAAACAATGCTTGGTTTAACAATTTTAAATTTAGAAAATAAAGAAGTTGAAAAAATTTTTAAAAAAGCTAATTTTAAATACCAAATTATTAATATAATACGAGATGATAAAATAGCTGAAAATATGAATAAAGAATTAAATAATATTAAATATGATAAGATAATGATAATAAATAATAATATTAGTGTAAGTAAAGAATTTGATATTAATAAGTATTATAATTTAATATTAGAACACCCAAATGATTTACTAGTACCTCAAGTTTGGAATAGTACAAATATGTTACCTAGTTTAAAAACCCCTTTTTACTATGATATGTATACATTGGATAATTTGCATACACAATATATGTTAATTATAGATACAAAAATAGTTTTAGAATGTGGTTTTGTTGAAGAATTTAGTGAACAAATGTTAATGTTTGAATTAGTTTATCAAACGTTAAAGCATAAAAATTTGAAATTGATACCTTATAACGGGATTATAGATAATAACAATAGAACTAAAGAACCATTAATATTAGGTTTAGATAGTAGAAATATATTAATGTGTTCTAAAGCAGTTCAAAAATTAAATAAAGAAATAATTTCTGAAACATCGATTTTCCAATATCATGGAGATAAAATCAAATTAAATCAAATTGGAAATTACAAATTTTGTAAAAATGAATTGGATTTTATTAATTATCAAATAAATTTTTTATGTATCACAGAATTTGATGGTGTAGTGTTACGAAATATTAATGGTGAAATAGCAGTGATATTAGAATTTAAAAAAACAAATAATGTTGATAAAAATAAATTTAAAGAAATTGGCCCAAAATTAAATACAACAAATAAATTAGAAGATACTAAATATTTAAATGTATTAAAAAATAACAATATAGCGGTATTAGTTACTACAAATAATTGTATTAAAAATATTAAAACATTAGAAAATTTATATTTTAATAATAAAGTCGAAGTTTATTTTGTTGATGAATGTTCACATGATGGAACAAGAGAAAAATTAAGGGAATTAAATATACCATTTTTAATAAATAAAAATAGTTCAATAATATCTAGTAAAAAACTTTTATTACAAGAAATTAAAAATAAGGAAATAGATTATTTTATTTTTTTAAATGGTAAAGATAGTATTTTTTTAAGTAATTTATTTTGGGCTACAAATAATTTAGAACCTAAAATAGAAATAGTTATAACAAATATTTATTATCAAAATAATTCTTTATTTTTGACAAAAAATAAGGAGAATTATACATTTAAAAAGTATAAAATAAATAATTTTTATGCCACTAAGAATGGAATTGAAAATTTATTTCATCTGCAAGGGAATATTTATAAATATACGGATAACATTAAAGCAATTTCAAAAAATAATAAATACTTGAATAGTAAAGAAATGAACAAATTAATAACTTCATTTAAATATGTAGAAACAAAATTTGAAAGATGTATTTATCTAATGAGAGAGTTAGAAAATAATTATACATTTTTACCAATAGAAGAAAAAATAAAATATTTTAATCTTAATTATGCAAGTATTAAAGTTAATAGAGAAGTATTATTTGAAGAATATGGTAAAAATTTAATTTTAGATATTCAAAAAGCAACTAATTTATCAGTAACAAAAAAAAACGAATTATTTAAAAAATTGTCATTTATTGAGGATTATAAAAAAACTAATAAATTAAGTATTGATTACTATCCTTCAAATAAAAGAAGAAGTAATTTAAAATTAAAAAAAATTTTAGATGAAGGTATTACAATAATAAGTATTGAAAATAATATATTAGAAGAATTAGTTTCAGGAATAGAAAATTATCAGATAATAAATTTAACATATGATAAACAAATTGTTACTAAAATAAATACAATTTTAAAAGATGTAAAATATAATAAAATTATGTTTGTTGATAATAATACATCCTTTACAACAAAGTTTAAATTGAAAGATTATCTAAATGAATTAAAACAAGGACAGTTAATTATTCCACAAGTTCAAACTCCTTTTGGTTTATTCCCAAATATAGAAACTTATATTTGTAAAGAAAGTTATATTTTAGGTAATTTTCATACTTTTTTTGGAATTATTTTTGAATCAGAACATGTATTAGAATATGGTATTCAGGATAATATAAATATTAGTGAAGTAGTTTTAGAATTTTTATTGACTATAAAAAAAAAAGAAAAATTGCAGTTATGTTTAATTCCAAGTAATGGGATTAATGTAAAAAGAACAATAAAAAACAACAATAAATATAATTCTCAATATAAAGATATTTTTGGAGAAAAAGAATGGTGTTTTGCTTTAGAAATAAATAAACTTCTTAGAAAAATAATTCATAATTTGG
>CAMZNW010000194.1 GCA_947313935.1 uncultured Mollicutes bacterium | reverse complement strand
AATAATTCTGTTAATCTTTTTAATTTTGAATCTTTAGTTTTTCAACACTTTCTTTTCTCAATTTCACATTAGTTTTTAAAAAATATTTAATTTTATCTTTACTAACCCTTAATTTTTATCCTTTTTTTGTATATATGTCCCAGTTACTGTTCTGCAAGTATCTTCTTTTACTATTGTTCTATAAAATAATATTTCTTTCTATTATAAACTCTATATCCTCTATATCCTCTATAAATAGGATTGTTTAAAATACTATCTACACCAGTTTTACCTTTTCTATCACAACCATATTTATCTTTAATTATTTTTGCTATTAATGATAAAGAATAATTTTCTTTTTACCTTTTAAAAACATCTTTTACTATTTTTATATCTTTATTATAATATAACTTTTTATCTTTCACTTATCTATTAAAGAACTAGAATTAATGTTTATTATTTACTTTAACTTCTTCTCTTCTCACACATATTCAATTCCTTTAAATCTTAATTTTGTCATAACATCCTTTTTTTATAGATAGTGTTTATCTAGTTATTTATTAACTTTTTATTTTTTTTGATTTCTTTGATAATTCTATTTTATATATGTCATCTTTTTTAAAATTATCATTATCCTTAATTAAGTATGTAACTGGAATTAACTTATTATTTTCTTTTGATTCTTCTCTAACACCTAAATACATAAATTTATTATTATCTTTTATAGATTTATGCATTAATAAATAATCAAAATCCATTCGTGTATTAGGAAAATCTATAAGATAAGTTTTATATTTAACATAATAATTTGACAATAAAAAATTTGAAAAATAATAAAAGTTCTCTAATCGTTCTTGTATAAAATCAAATTGATTTGATTTAGATAATTTATCATAATTTAATTTACCGTTTTTTATATTTTTTACTACATCAGAGGCATTCATATCTTTAATAAAATTATTATCTTTAATGTGTTGTAATCCCAATAAATGTTTTAAATTTGAATATGAAAATTCTAGTAAATATTCTTTATTATTAGCATAACATTTTATTTCTTTGCCAACTAGCATATCATATGCATATAATATCTTTTTCATAATCCCCTTAATAAGAAAAAACTTCTTAAAAAATAAGAAGAATTTAATAATGTTTTTTTATGCGTTAGGAACGGCTACCAACATTAAACCGAATCGAATCTTTCAACAACAGTCTCCTAACAAGGCTGTATAAAGATAAATATATAATATCATTTTTTTGTTATCTTGTCAACTTATTTATTTTTATGTCCTACTTTACATCTACTTCTATTAAATCTTTTAACATCTCTTCTACTTTTGCTCTTCAATTTCTATATCCTTTCTTTTTCTAAATACATCTATTATTTTATCTAAATGTACTTCATCTAATTTATTTTGTATTTTTACTTTTGAAGCATATTTTCATAATTTTCCTTTTATTGCCACTACACAACCTACTATGGAAATACTAGACAACACTAAATAATATAATTTTCATTAATACATATCAAAGGAACGAACTATTTTTACAATAAACCCCTTTATTCATTAGTACGTATATACTTACAATATTGTTCTAATAATATAGTAATTCCACGTTAGAACAATCAATATCATATTCTTCTAGTATATCAGTACACAAGGCGATTATTGAGCTACCACTTCTAGCAGTGTCTATATATAATATTTTATTATCAACTTCATATTCAGAATATATTTCTTCATTAGTATTTTTATCAAAAGTGTAGATAAAATTACTTTGCCCTTGAACATTTCTAGTATAGTTTTCACTATCCATGAATATATTTATAAATTTATTACTGTTTATTGAATAAGCATGACCTACTATAACTTTTAATAATTCTCTATATGAATTTATTATATATGATTTTTCATTTATTAAAACAGTATGTAGCTTTAAAGATAAATAATCATTAGATAATTCTTCTAAAGTTATAGAATTATATTTATTATTTTCTATATTTTCTACAATTGAAGAATCAATTTTTGGATATTTCCATATTTCTAAACTTCTTTTAGCAAGTACTTCCCCACGCTTTTGAATCTCTTTTATATTCCAAACATTTATATCTTTTAAATATTCATTTAATTTTATATGAGATTCTTCTTGTAATATTACTTTTTTTCTATCAAATTCAAAATTTGACATATTAGAATTATAAGAAGTTAAAGTTAAATTTCCTAATACATTGACATTATTTTCAAAACTTTCTTTATCATTTCCTATTATTTCTTTCCATTCAGCTGTTAATGTTTGTGGTAAAATATGCTCAATTGTTAAAACATCGCTACTTATTGTAGTTTTATTATTATAATTTTCTAAACTTAATAATAAATAATCAAGTTGTTTAAACTTACCATATAAATTACGAGAAACTAACATTTCATAAAACTCTTCATCAGAAGGAAACCGACCACTTGAATTTCTTTTTGAAGTTATTAAACAATAATTCAAAGAATCTATAAAACTATATGTATCCATTTTATCTTGAATTTGTCTAAATAAATATCTAAATACTTTTTGCATAGAATTAGTACCTAGAGCAATAACAGATCTTCTAAATATATAGTTTCTTGATAATTCAAAAGCATATGTCATTTCTTCTTCATTTATGATTTTAGTATTATAAGCATTTACTACTTCTAATAAAAACATATTAACTACATTGTTTTGAAAAGTTTTTAATTCTTTTTTTAAAAGATTTATTTTTTTAGTGTTTTTCTTATCACTAAGTTCAAATTCTTTTTCGGTTACTAAATATTCATAATTATCAATTTGAATACTAATTTTTTTCAAAAAATCTTCAGTTGTTAAATTTTCTTTAACATAAAAAGCTTTAAATAATAAATACATGTCTTTTCTAGATATTTTTTTAGTTAATTTTAGATTTAGATAATGTTCAAAAAATGTAACTAAATCTTCTAAACCTAATTTTTGTTCAAATTTATACCAATATTTCTCAAATAAATATTCTTGTTGTTTTTGATCTTCATTCATTAACAAATAATTTCTTATTAAGTCTGCAATTGATAAAGACATTCCAGTTGAATTTATAGATTCAAAAATAACTTGTGGATTATCATTATAATCTAATTCCATTTTAATAACCTTTATATTATTAAATGTTTCAAATAAATTAGCATAATCAAGTTGTTCTTTTAATAGCAATTCTTTAAAGTATACATAGTTTAAGTATATTCTTGAACTTTTATTAGTTATTTCATCAACTTCATCTTTTAATATTTTTTCATATACTAAATTATCTTCTTTAATAGGAACTAATCTATTCTCATTTTTATAATCATCTACTAAAATATTAAATAATCTTTTTTTTAATCTCACATCTTCACAAGTATCATGAATTGCCTTTATCAATAAAAACATTGTTGTTAGTCTTTGTTGACCATCAATTACACCTAATTTAGAAGAATTTGATTCATCTGGCTTCCATACTATAGAACCTATAAAATGTTCTTTATACTCACCATTATATAATTTTATAATATCATCAAACAAAACTTTACATTGTTCTTCTTTCCACGAATAATTTCTTTGATATACTGGTATATAAAAAAATCTTCTATTATCTAATACACCCGATAAAAAGTTTTCAATATTGGCTTGCATATGTTTCTCCTTTTAATATAGTTAAGCTTGCTTCAAAAAATTTATTTAATAATTATTAAAAATGATAAATGAAGAAGTACTTTAAAACATATTTTAATCATCTATCATCTATCGCTATAATGAATACAACATTACTGTTTAGTATTTAAAACAATAAATTAATAAAGTATTCTATATATTGTTTTATTGTGTAATCAAAATTGTTTATTTAAATATTTCATTTAAATAATATTTTTTCTTTTCTTTTAATTCACTTATATATTCTTCTTGTTTTTGTATTACTCTATCCATAGAAGAAAATAAGTCTGCTATTTTATTTTGTTCTTTTAAACAAGGAACTTTAAGAATTATATTTGAAAAATCATATTTATTTATTAGAGAAAGGCCTTCTCCATTCG
>CAMZNW010000193.1 GCA_947313935.1 uncultured Mollicutes bacterium | reverse complement strand
AGGATAATTTAAATATTCAAGATGCAATAAAAAAGAGTAATATTTTAATTTTAACTGTTGGAGCAAATGATATTTTAGAAAATATATCATATAATAATTCTGATGGTATTCAAGTTAATATTCATAGATTATTAATTACTTTAAAAGATGTACATAAACAAAAAGTTGAATTATTTAATGATATTCATATGATAAATCCTGATATTCAAATTTATGATGTTGGAATATATATGGCTTTTAGTAATTTAGATAAAGAAGTTTTGCAAAAATTATATCCGTTATTAATTTTTGCAGAAACTAAATTATTTATTAATTATCCTCATCAAGATATTTATAAAGTTACAATTCGTGATAATATACAAAGTAATTTAAAAGAATATGTTGATAATCCAGATAATATTCATCCAAGTGAAGATGGTTATAAAATTATTGCAAATGAAATATTAAAAAAAATAATAAATGAAAATAAATAAAACATAATTTTGTGTTTTATTTTTATTCTATAAATGATATAATATAAAATATAGGAGTTAATTATGAAAATAGTAATTATTAGTGCAATGGTAGAAGAAGTAAAAAAAATTAAAGAAATATATCATTCACAATTAATAACAACAATAAATAATCAAGAAGTAGAAAGTTTTAAGACAATTAAAAATGAATATTATTTATTAAATGCAGGAATAGGAAAAGTTAATGCAGCAATAACAACGACGTTATTAATTGAAAAATTAAATCCTGATTTAATTATATCAATTGGTACTAGTGGTGGAGTTAGTGAAAATTTAGTTATAGGAGATTTAATATTAGCAGATAAATTATGTTTCCATGATGTAGATGTAACAGGTTTTGGTTATAAATCATTTCAATTACCAGATGAAGAACAATATTTTAAAATTAATAATTTAGTATGGTTAGAAGATAGATTAAAAAAAATAAACATACAATATCATATTGGTACGATTGCAACGGAAGATATATTCATTAATGATAAAAAAAAAAAAAATTGATTTAACCAAACAAATTGATAATTTATATGCAGTGGAAATGGAATCATGTGCAATTGTAATGACTTCTAAACATTTAAATATTCCGTGTTACGTTTTAAGAACCGTATCTGATTTAGCATATAGTAATTCGACAATCGAATTTGATGAATATTTAGAGTTAGTATCAAGTAAATTTATAAAATTAATAGAAGCTCTTGAATATGAGTAATCAAGAACTTTTACAAGAGTATAATGATTATTTAGTAATAGAACGACAATATGCAATAAATACTAAACTTAGTTATTTACAAGATATAAATCAATTTAATGAATTATTACAAAAGGATTATATTTTAATTGAACAAGAAGATGCAAAAAAATATTATCAGTATTTACGAGAAAATTATAAAAATAATACAGTGTTAAGAAAATTGTCTTCAATGAAATCTTTTTATTTTTTTTTATTAAAAGAAGGAAAAGTTAAAAATAATCCTTTTAAACAACTTACAATGAGTAAAAAACAAGTAATATTACCAAAATATTTATCTTATAAGGAAATAATGTATTTTTTAGATTCATTAGAAGGACAATCTCCATTAGAAATACGTAATAGAGCAATGTTCGAATTATTATATGCAACAGGAATGCGAGTAAGTGAATTGACTAATTTAAAGATTAATGATGTGAATTTAGATGAACGCTTTGTTTTAATAACTGGAAAAGGTAATAAACAAAGAATTGTTCCAATTAATGAAGTGGCAGTATCTTGTATTGATAAATATTATAAAATAAGTCGTTTAAAATTAATTAAAAAACAAACTAATATTTTATTTGTAAATAAAAATGGAGATCAGTTAACTCGTCAAGGAATATATAAAATTTTAAAAACTAAAACAAATGAAATTGGATTAAAAGATGTAACTCCACATAAATTTAGACATAGCATTGCTACTCATTTATTAAACGGAGGTGCAGATTTAAAAATAATTCAAGAAGTATTAGGCCATAGTGATATTTCAACTGTTCAAATATATACTAAAGTGTCACAAGACAAATTAATGAAAGAGTATAATAATTGTCATCCATTAACAAAAAAAGAGGAATATGATAAAAATCACTGATCAAAAAGTATTAGAATACTTAAAAAAAATTATAGATATAGGTGGTCAGCCATATATTGTAGGTGGTTATGTCCGAGATTTTTATTTAAATAAAAAAGCTACCGATATTGATATAGAAGTTTTTAATGTAACATACCAACAAATGGTTGATATTTTTAATAAAGAAGCAATAATTTATGATAAATTTGGAGTATTTCATCTGAAAAATACAAATGTAGAATTTACTTTACCACGTTTAGAGGTGAAAAATGGTTTGTATCATCATGATTTTATTATAAAGTTCAATAAAAATTTATCAATAAAAAAAGCAATTAAAAGGAGAGATTTTACAATTAATTCATTGATGTATGATATTATAAATGATAAACTGATTGATGAAGTAAATGGTTTAAATGATCTTAAAAATAAAAAAATTGTGCATCATAGTATACAATTTATTGATGATCCATTAAGAATTTTACGAGCTCTACATTTTAGTATGCAACTTAATTTTGAAATAGATAATAGTACAAAAATTGAATGTATAAAAATGTTAGATCAACTAAAATATATTTCAAGTAATAAAAAAAACAGTGAAATTAAAAAAATATTTACAAGTAATAATGAAAAAAAAAATTATCAAGAAGTAGTATTTTTTTTGAATAAATATTTTCATACTAATAATTTATCTGATAAATATTTAAATAAATTAGAGAAAATTAATTCTGAAAACTATTTTATTATTGCAATGTGTTGTTTATTAATAAATACTAAAAAAGAAGAATTAGATATAATTTTAAATGATTTTCTAATTAATAAAAAAGAAATAAATTTAATAAAAAAACTTTTAAAAGCGGAGAAATTAGAATTAACTAATCAAAATATTATAGAAATTAATAGTGTATTTCAATTAAATAGTCAATATCTAGTTGAATTTATCAGTTTAAAAAGTATTAAAAAAGCACAATATTTAGAAAATCAATAAGATGTTATTAGAAAAATGAAAAAAAAATAAGATGGATATTATTTTATTAAACAAGGTAATAAAAATAGTGAGATTAAAAAAGCAAAAAATGAAAA
>CAMZNW010000192.1 GCA_947313935.1 uncultured Mollicutes bacterium | reverse complement strand
GCTAAAGCAACATGTTCATAATTAATTGTTGTATAAGTAACAATTGGTTCTTGTGATATAATTACTCCCGCTGCATGAATTGATGTTTGTCTAGGTAAACCTTCTATTTTATTAACTATATCTAAGACTATTTTTAATTGTTGATTTTTAATTAACTCACTTTGAATTTTTGGATTACTTTTAACATTATCTAAAAATGTTATTTTAGCATCTAATTGTTTTGCAACAAGTTCAATTAAATTAGGTTCTATTTTCCAAACTTTTGCCACATCACGAAAAGTACTTTTAGCATGAAAACGGCTTATAGTTGCTATTTTACAAACTTTATCTTGTCCAAATCGTTTAATAATATAATCAACAATATCATTTCGATAAATATCTTCAAAATCAACATCAATATCTGGCATAGAAATTCTTTCTGGATTTAAAAAACGTTCAAAAATTAATCCATTTTCAATTGGATTTAATTCAGTAATTCCTAAACTATATGCAACTAATGATCCAGCTGCTGAACCTCGTCCCGGTCCTACATAGATATTACTTTTTTTAGAAAATTTAATAATATCCCACATAATTAAAAAGTAATCTTCATAACCCATTTGATTAATTATTTTTAATTCATAATTTAAACGTGTTTTATATATATTAGGTACTTCAGTATTTAAACGTTTATTTAAACCAGTTTTAGATAATGCTGCTAAATATTCCTTACTTGTAATTTTTTCTGGTACAAATGGATATTTCGGAGGAAGTAATTTTTTTTTAGGAAATTCAATTTCAATTAAATCAACAAATTTATTCATCATTAATAACTCTTGTTTGCTTAATTGATAGTTTAAATTTAGTGTTTCATTTTTAATTTTAATTCGCATTTTTTTTTCTTGTAAATAAGTAGTTTTATTAGCTATTGCATTTAGTGTAATTAAAATATCTTGATCTTCTTTTTTTAATAATCTAATTGAATTAATTAATAATGTTTCAATATCATTTTCTTTTGCAATAGAATATGCTTTGATATTTTGAGGATCATTTAAATTATTATATACACCAAAAAAAACACTACTAAAAGTTGTTTTTATTTTTGATATTAATTCCTTTTGTGTAGATTTAAATAATTCTTTAACTAAACTTCCTCGTCCTAAAACAATTATTAAATCTTGTTCATAATCTTTAAAATTATATTTTCCAGTTTGTAAAAAATTTGAAGTCAATTCATTTAATCGAATTATTCCTTGATAGTTTTTAGCATAAAACAAATAATTTTGTTCATTAATGGTGTATTCAACTCCACAAATTGGTTTAATTCCTTCTTTTATACAAGTATGATAAAATTTGTTAATACCCATTGTCGTTTGATAATCACAAATTCCAATAGCAGGTAATTTTTCTTCTTTGGCAAGAGCTACAATATCATTAATTTTAGCATAACTTTTAATAAAATTATATTCTGTTTTAAAGTTATAAAACATTTTAGATCAACTCATTTAATCGTTCAAGTATTTCTGAAACTTGCTCAAAATTTTCAAGCATTGCTCCTGATGCATTTTTGTGTCCTCCGCCACGAAAATCTACTGCCACTTTAGAAATATCGTATTTTTTACGACTACGCATATTTACACGAACAAAATCATTATATTCAATAAATACAGCCCACATCTCTAATTCTTTAATAATGCCTAAAAAATTAGCAACAATACTTAATTTTTGTGGACTAATTTTATGTTGTCTTTGAAATTTTTTTGAAAATAATATATGTCCTACACCATTTTCAATTATTAAATTTTGATAAGCATATCCAATTATTTTAACTGTTGCTAAATCATGTGATTTTATGTTCGTTACTGTTTGTTCATAATCAAAATCATAAGATACTATTTTAGATAATGCTTCAAATGTTTTTGGCTTAGTATTTGGAAAAGAAAAACCACCTGTATCAGCATACATTCCAATAAATAAACAACGAGCTATTTCTACATTAAAAATAAATTCTTCAAAATATTTAAAGATATAATACAATACTTCGCAAGTTGATGATGCTGTTTGGTCTACATAATTAATAACTCCATATAATTCATCTTCTAAATCTTGATGATGATCAATTTTGATAATCACTTTAGCTAATAAATATTTTTGTGAAGATATTCTTTGAGCATTTGCAGTATCTGTTACTATTACTAATGATTCTTTTATTTCCTTATCTGAAACTTGATCATATACACCAACAAAATTAAAATCATAATATTGTTCATCTCCATAACAAAGTACTTCTTTATGGGGATAATGTTGTTTAATAGCATGTTTCAAAGCCATTTGTGAACCTACAGAATCTAAATCTGGAGAACGATGACGAAAAATTATTATTTTATCATGTGCTTCAATCATTGCTTTAATTTGTTGTTTTTTATCATCCATAATTACTCCTTAATCTATTAATTCAACATCAGAAATAGCTGTAAAACGATTAACAATTTTTGAGGTCGTTTTATCAACATCGCTCATATCTTTTTCTATTTTTCCAAAATCTGCACGAACTTTTTTCCAACGTGTTTCAAAACGTTCAAATTCAACTTTTAATTTTCCTAATTCTTTTTGCATTTGTAATGAATTTTCATTTTGTTTTACTTCTCTTAATACAACCATTAATAAACTTAAAATCGCCATTAATGTTGTTGGTGATGCTATCCAAATTTTTTTTTCATATGAATAATTAACAATTTCTTCATGATTAGCATAAATTTCAGCAAATATTGATTCACTTGGTATAAACATCATTGCTTGAAGAGCTGTTTCCCCTTGAATAATGTATTTTTCACTTATATCATTAATATGTTTTTTCATATCATTTTTAAAAGCTTTTTTATATTGAAGACTCTCTTCATCAGTTACTGAATTTATCATATTTTGATAATT
>CAMZNW010000191.1 GCA_947313935.1 uncultured Mollicutes bacterium | reverse complement strand
ATTATTGTTATAATTATTTTAACAAGGAGAATTATGTCTACTTCATTAAAAAATTTTATTAAACTATTTTATATTAAATTTATGTATCATGATATATTCGGAAAAAGTGCAGAAATTAGTTATTTTTTCTTTATTTCTATTTTTTCTTTAATTTTATTTATTTTAGCTTTATTTCCATTATTACATATTAACCTTACTATTATTCTTACTTTTCTTAATACATATTTTCCTAAAGAAGTTATTCAACCTATTATTTATTATATCGATACTTTATCAGCTTCGCCAAATATAACTATTTTTTCTTTTGGAGCAATCTTAACATTATTTTCTGCTTCTAGTGGTATTAATGCAGTTATTAAAAATTTAAATAAAATTTATGATAAAAAACTTTCTCGTAGTTTTTTAGAAATAAGATTTATTAGTTTTTTTTCAACATTATTTGTTTTTACAATATTTTCTATTATTGTAATAATATATGGATTTAGTAGTACATTATTACAACCTTTTATTGATTCAAATTTCTTTTCACTATTAAATTTACTTAAAATGTTTTTTCTTCCTTATTTTATTCCTTTTATTATTTTTGTTGTTATATTTTTTTTACTTTATATTCCTTCCATTAAAGAAAAAAAGAAAAAATCCATTTTACCAGGAACTTTCTTTTGTTTTATTTGTATCTATATTATTAGTTTTTTATCTAAATTTTATTTTCAGCATTTTTCTGATATTAGTTATGGTTTAATTACTTCTGTTTTAATTTTATTATTTTATATGTTTACTTTAGGTTTTATTATTTTAATTTCTGCTTTACTTAATTCGACACTTTTAGATATAAAAATTATTAATGATTCTTTATATCCACATGAAACTTTTAATCAAGAATATCTTTATTACGATACACAATTAATCAAAATACATTTATTTTTTAAAAATTAATAATTATAAAATATCCGTTGGATTTTAGAAGTTTTTAAACTGTATATTATTAATATTTTAATTGTTTTTTTATTAATACTTATTTCATTATTATAAATTAATATTTTTTCCATTTTTGAAATGATTTTTTGTTTTAATAATTCAGCCTCAATTAATTCTGGATTTGTTTCCATTTCAATTAGTTCTTTTATATCAATTGGTGGACCAATCAAATTTTTTTCTAATTCTTCTTTAAGAATTAAGGTTAAATTATTTTCTTTTTTTTTATATTGTTGCTCTTTTAATTCATCATTGCCATCTTTTAATTGTTTTATTTGTTTAATCAATCTTACTACATTTATAAATTCTTCATCTTTAATGTTTGGTACAGATATACAATACCCATTAGTAGTCAATTTAAATTGTTCTTTAGAGTATATTGTTCTATCTATAATATATCTATAACATTTACTATTTTTGTGTTGTTGAATATTTTTGGTTAAATGATTATTTAAAATTGTTTTAGCACTATCATAATTTACAATATTAGCATAATTTATTTCTAATTTTGCATATACTAATACCTCATATGTTTGCCAAACTACAAATGAAGTAAATATTACTATAAATGCTACAATTGTAGGCATAAAAAAAGCTTTATTATTTAAATATATTTCCCAATAGTATTTTGTAATTTTTTTTTTTATCAATAAAATCTATCTCCATTTCTAATAAATTATTTATATTACTATAATTAACATTTTTAACTTCATATAATGCTATTTCAGAACCTTTTCCATTTTTTTGTCGTAATATCTTGTGCTTTTTTTCACTAAAATCATATTCAATAAAAGTTTCTTTATATCCACTAAGTTTCATATCTCCATTTTCTTCAAATTCAATTTTTTTTGTGCTAATTAAATCTTTTTGAATTTGCATAATAAATAACATTAATTGGCGCTGATTTTTTAATGTATTCATATTTTTTGTCACAACTAACATCATTTGTAAAATTAAAACACTAATTATAGCCATTATAAACATTCCCATCATTGCTTCTAAAAGCGTAAAACCTTTATTATTAAATACATTTTTCATATTTTCCTTTAGTTGTTGCTGCGCAATAATATTTTCCTTTTTCATATGTTTTATATTTACCATTATTTGTAATATTTTCATCATGATAAATTCCATTTCGCAAATAATTTATCACTTCAATACTTTGGTTAATTTTAATTGTATTTTCCGTATTAATTTTAATCATATTTGTATATAAAATTGTTATACTTGAAAGTAATAATAATGAAATTAAAGCATCATATAAAATAAATCCTTGTTTATTTCTGAACATAGTATCGTCCCTGTCCAATTGTAAAAATCATTTTTCTTTTTATTTTTCCACAATTTATTAATATATGTCCTGCACTTGCTATATTTCCATTTTTATTAATATGAATTTGATTATTTTTAAATGACATTGTTATATTAATATTTTTTTCTATTTTTCTTTCTCCAATTAGTTTATTATTTAAAAATGCACTAATTTTATTATTTTCAATAACTATATATCCTTTTTCATTATTTATAATAGCTTTTGTTTGTAAAAAATTATAACTACTACCAATTAAATTAATAGTATTATTGACTTTCATAGTATTATAAATTGTTATTGTTTTTACTATCATAGTAAAGCTTATAATACTTACAATAAATATTACTATGAGCATTTCTAAAAGAGTAAAAGCATTGTTATTTTTGTACATCAACTTCACTACCATGTAATACTAAATTTGTTCCATCAGAACATGTTGTAGAAGTTATATACCCAGATGTTTTTAATTGTGCTAAACTTCCTGGTAATTTCCCTTCTACCATTTCATAGGCTGTAACTTGTGTTTGAACCATATCTGCATATGCATCACATCCACGTTCATCAACACCTTTTTTATGTTTGGTAATATTTGGTATTGTTAATAATAATAATATTGCTATTATAAACATTACCATTAACATTTCTAATAAAGTAAAACCATTGTTATTTTTAAGTATTTTCATTTTTCTCCTTTTTATAATGAATCCATCATTTGATACATTGGCATAAAAATAGACATATATAACATTATAATTAATATTCCAAATATTCCATAAAAAATTGGTTGTATTAAAAATAGTAATTTTTTGGTTTTTTTAGCTCTATTTTTTTCTAAATATACTATATAATTTTCTAAATTATGAATTAATGTATAATGTGTTTCACCTTCTTCAATTAACATTTGTAATTCTGGTAAGTAATAATCATTTTGTATTGTTTCAAAAAATTGCGCTCCTTCTTGTAATTCCATTAAGATTCTACTTGCTTCAATACTTAATAATTTGTTATATTTTTGTTTTGATAAAATAGTTAAAATTTCATCAAGGCGTAGACCCATTTTTAATAAGTTTACCATATTCATAACAAATATTTGATTATATAATTTTAGATAATTTTTTTTTAATTATTTATATCTAAAATAAACTACTATTTTTTTATCAAATTCTAATTT
>CAMZNW010000190.1 GCA_947313935.1 uncultured Mollicutes bacterium | reverse complement strand
ATGTATATAGTAATAATACAAATAGTGACTATGTTAAAGTTAAAGAAATAAATGGAGCACAAGAGAGAAGTAATAAAGATGCTGTTGAAACTTTCTTTGAAAAGGTAAAAGAAATGTATAAAAACGGATCTGAAGGATTTAGAAAAATTATTGAAGTCTATGAAGAATTTGATTTATCCTAAATAACATTTAGAAAAGAACCAAAAGGTTCTTTTTATTTTTCCCAAATTCAAATTAATGCTGTAATGCTATAATATAAATATAAAGGAAAGGTAATAATGAAAATAATATTTACAACAATAATCTTTATAGTAGTACTATCAATAGTCATGGGAATATATCTTTTTATCAAAACAATAAAAGATCACTTTGATAGAATTAGAAGACAAAAATCAAAACCACCTGAAGAATTCATTGAAGAACCTCATGAACCAACAAGGTGAGAAAAGAATGCTATCTATATTATTAATGAATTAATACTATTGGAAGATTTAGATAATAGGAAAGAGCACCTTCTAGTTTTGAAAAGAAAAGTAAAAGGGAATGAAATAAAAGAAAAAGATTTAGAAAAATTATATAAAAAATTATTGCAGGTGTATAATAATATTATCAAATAAAAAAAGGAGAAAAACTATGAATTTAAAAATTCAATCATTTATTAATAAATATAATAAAGAAATACAAGAAAGGGTTGAAAATAAAAAACACGATTTATTTGATTTACGAAAATATAAGCTAGTAAATCAATATATTAATTTAACTGATGATAAAATTATATTGTCAATTGACAATTTTGAAAGAGCTAAGCTTAGCAATGTTTCTAAACTTAGAAAAAATCAATTAAAAAACATAATGTTAAATAATTTAACATTATTAAAAATTAAAATTAACTAACCAATTAATAATTGGTTATAAAATAAATAAAGGAGAAAAAAATGAAAACAAAACACATATTTTATAATTTAAATTCTAAATCAACACCAATTAATGATGGCTCAGTTAATTTAATTGTTACTTCACCACCTTATCCTATGATTGAAATGTGAGACTACCTATATAAAGAAGGTGACGAAGGTGAAGATTTATTTGAAAAAACACATAAGATTTTAGATGGTGTTTGAGAAGAAGTAGCTAGAGTTACTACAGATAATGCTGTGGTATGTATTAATATTGGTGATGCTACAAAAAGAATTGGAACTAATTTTAAGTTATTTTCAAATTCTTCTAGAATAATAAATAAAATGGAATCTCTTGGATTTAATTTATTACCTAGTATTGTATGATCTAAACCTAGTAGTTCACTTAACAAATTTATGGGTTCGGGAACATTACCAGTTAATGCATATGTTACTTTAGAACACGAACACATTCTTGTTTTTAGAAAAGGTGCTATTAGAAAATTTTCACCTTCAGAACAAATAATTAGAAGAGAAAGTGCTTTCTTTTTTAAAGAAAGAAACCTTTGATTCTCTGATATTTGAAAAGTTAATGGTGCATCTCAAAAAATAAACCTTGACGTTAGAAAAAAATCAGCTGCTTTTCCAATGGAAATATCTGATAGATTAATTAATATGTTTTCAATTAAAGGAGATTGAGTTTGGGATCCATTTGCTGGAACAGGAACAACAACATCATCTGCGATTAAGTTAGAAAGAAATAGTTATTATTTTGAATTAGACACTGAACTTATTGAAAAATCACAAGAATTTATAAAAAAACAAAAAGATACATTAAATAATTCTATTGAAAAAAGAATAGAAGATAATTACATGTCAGAAGAAGATGGTAATTATTTTAATAGCAATTTAAATTATTGAGTTAAATCTAAAATGGAAATTAATATTAAATTTAATAAAATAGAAAAAATTAGTAAAAATAATGACAATGAAATAGTTGTCAATTATAAATAAAGACAGTTAAAAGAACCAAAAGGTTCTTTTTTCTTTGATTATTTTCAGTATCGAAGAGTAAAAAAATAATTAATAAAAATATTTTTTG
>CAMZNW010000189.1 GCA_947313935.1 uncultured Mollicutes bacterium | reverse complement strand
TAATTTTTTTTTTTATATTTGCCATATTATTCCTTAATACGCTTTGGATCAATTTCAATTTTTGTTGGTAATATAGTTGGTTTATTACCAATTGTTGTTTGTAAATAACGACTTATTTTTATTCTTATTTTATTTATTAATTCTTTATTTGAAAGATTTTTTTCTACTTATTTTATAACTATTCGTTGACAACCACGAATAATTTCTTCATCATCAAAATGAGCCAATCCTTGTGAAATTATTTTTGGTAATTGTACTAATTCGTTTGATTTTTTCATAAATGTCATAATTATCATTACAAAACCATCTGATAATGCTTCACGATCATGTAATAATAATGGATTAATTTCTTCTTTATTATTTTTAGAAATATAACTGCTTTGTATATTAATATCATCTACTATTAAAGCATAATTTTGAGTTATCTCTAAAATATCACCATTTTTTAATAGTGGAATATTAATTACATCATATCCAATATCAATAGCTAAATTTTGTACTGCTTTTAATTTTCGATATTCCCCTTTAATTGGTACAACGAATTTTGGTTCAAATAAATTAATCATCATTTTTATATCTTCACGATAAGCATTACTTGGTACATTAATTTCAAAAGTGTTAATATTACAATGTGTTCGAGCTATTTTATCAAGAATTTTTTGAGCATCTGCTTCAGTTTCATCAGTTGATGGAGCAGCTAATAATACATTATCTGTTTCTTTTATTGTTAAAATATTATGCATATTTATAGCCATTTTTCCAAGTTCCATCATTGGTTCTCCATATAGACCTGATACAACTATTATTAAATTAATATCATCATATTTATTCATATCTGGAATTCTAATAAATAATTCTTTTTGATGTTCAATATAACCTAATTTTCGAGCAATATTAACATAATTTAATAAATCTCGTCCTATTATAACTATTTTCTTTTTATATTGTTGAGCAATTTTCATAATATTTTTCATTCCAGCTAAATTAGATGAATACAAACTAATAAATGTACGTCCTTTAGTACTTTCAATAAAGCGTTCAAACATACGCATATAATTTTGACTTCCAGCTGCAACACCCTCATACTCTGCATTAATAGATTCTGTTAATAAAGCTTTTATTTCATATTTATTAGCTAATTTGACAATTTTTTGAATATCTGTTCGTGCATTTTTTGTTTCAACTTGATCAAAATTATAATCTGTAGCATAAACTATTGCTTGATTATCAATTGATAAAACAAATCCATAATTACCATAAATTGAATGAGACAAATTAAATACATCAACATTTATACTTCCAAGTTTTAATGAATTATTATAATCAATTATATTTAATAAATGTTGATCTTTTTTATTAATATAATGTTTTAAAAATTCAATTGTATAAATACTTCCATAAACTTTAACATTAATTTTTTTTATTAAATTAGCTAAACTTCTCATTTTATCATTATGACCATGTGAAATTAATATTCCTACTATTTTTTTTTTTGTATATTCTAAATAACCATAATCAGGAATCACAGTATCAATACCTAATTCTTTATTAATAAAATTAGCACTACCTGCATCTATTATTAAAATCTCTGTTTCTGTTTCGATTAAATAAGCATTTTTGCCATTTTCATCTAAACCACCTAAAGCCATTAATTTAAATTTATTATTCATTTCCCTCCATTTTATAACTTATTTAATTATAACATATTTTAATATTATAATCATTGTATTATATACTTTAAGTAAACCTAAAAGAATTATAATATGAATTAAATATATGATAACAATTTTAATATATAAAAGAAACTAAATTATACATATAATATTTTGAAATACTAAATAAATATTTTAAATTTTAAGTTTGTAAAATATATAACATTTACTTTTATAAACTTAGTAATTAATTTATTAAATCCATTTTTATAATATTATCCTGTATTAATATCGGAATGATATAAAACATAATCAATATCATTTTTCTTTGTATAATCAAGAACATTCATTTTTTGTTCTCGTATATCAAAAGTATGAATTTCTTTAAAAGTATTATATAAAAAGGACTAAGTCCACAAATTTATGAATTATCGACTACTAATATTTTTTATTAATTAGAGCATATGGTTTTGAAACTTTTCTTTCATGAATAATCATATTATCACTATGAAAAATTGGAATAGGTTCTTTATTAGTCATATTAAAATGATGATTTAAATTTAATAAAATAGAACCAATAATTGGAATTTTATTACTTTCATCAAAATAATAATTAAATGGTTATACTTGTTTCTTAAAACCAATTTGTTTCATATAATTTTTAAACATTCTATATTAACTTTTAGCATTTAAATAATCATGTATTTCAATTTGTAATTTTCTAAGTTTAAAATCATTCCAAATGTTTTTTCAACTATTACAATTTTAGTTAACTTTCTATATTCAACGTCACTTATATTTTGAATAGATTAAAAAATAGGACCATACTATTAATATAATGATAAATTACTATAAAATTATTCAAAATATAATCACCATATTACAAAATACCATTTAGCACCATGCCATAAACAAATTAAAAACTAAATAATTATAATATTTAAAATCCAATATTTTTTAATACTCAATTACAACTTAATTGTATATACATATAATTGCTTAAAAAAAACCACCTAAATATATACTTTAAATATAAATTTTAAATATTGGAAATATTTTTGTAAACATTAAAAGATAATATTAAAATAACATTAATTTATAAATTAACAATAAAACAATATTATTTTAATTGTAACTTACCATTTAAAATGTTTTTTCTATTCTTATTATTGTAACATTTCATTGTTTCATAATTTCTTACAAATTGAATTCCACCAGCAATATTGTAAGCATCAAAACCATAATGTTTTAATATTAAAACAATATTATAACTTCTTTGACCAGTATTACAATGAACATAAACTGGTTTATTTTTATTAAGTTCATTAAGTTTTAATCTTATTTTATCCATAGAAATATGTTTTACACTACTTATATTTAATATTTCATATTCATTCAAATTACGAACATCAATTATTTGAGCATTATTTTCTAATAAATTATATACATCAGAAAAACGCACTTGTTTATAACGATTTTGTAATATATTAGTAGCTATATATCCTAATTTATTAATAACATCTTTCCCTGTTGAAAAAGCAGGTGCGTATGCTAATTCTAAATCACATAAATCTAATACTGTCATTTTTGCTTTAATTGCAGTTGCAATTACATCTGCACGTTTGTCAGCAGAACCATATGATGCAAATTGAGCCCCAAGTACTCTTCCATCATTTTTATCAAAAATTAATTTAGAAAATAATAAATTAGAGTTTGGCATAATACTTACAATATCAGATGGAGCTGCATATACAACATCATAACTATAATTAGTATTCTCTAAATCTTTTTCTCTTAAACCTGTACATGAAATATTCATATCAAACAATTTAACTATACCTGTACCAATATACCCTTTATTATTAACATCAAGTCCAAAAATATGATCAGCTATTAAACGTCCTTGTTTATTTGCAGGTCCTGCCATGGCAAGTGGCATAGCTATTTTTGTTATACC
>CAMZNW010000188.1 GCA_947313935.1 uncultured Mollicutes bacterium | reverse complement strand
TTATTAACGCATCAACGATCTGGTATTAAAACTGGAATGAAAAAAGAAAATATTTTTATTACAGATAATGGTGATCAATTAGATTTAACACATGATAAACCAACAATATTACGTAAAATCGCACCTAATAAAAGTATGTTTGTTAGTGGGAACAATATTAATGTTTCTACTGATAGTGAATATATGCATCAATTAGCTAGTGATGGAGTAATTGTTTTTACTACTACATATGATAAAAATAAAGTTTTAATATCTTACCCTCAAACTTCAACACGTGGTTTTGTAATTATTAATTCTGCACTTCAATTACTTAAAAAAATTCAAGTTGCATTTATTGAAAGTTATCATGCTTGTAAAAATCTTCCAACTAATGAGGTTGAACAAGCAATAAGTTTAAAAATGTCTAATTTCATTTATAAAGAAACCGGTAAAAAACCTTTCATTTTAACTAATTTAATTAAATATAATCCGACTAAAACAAAAATAACTTTAGAAAGTTTTGATCAAGAATTTAAAACAAAATAATTTAATAAAAAATTATCTAAATTGATAATTTTTTTATTTTTTTAAGAAAACATTTTAAATAAATTAAAATAAAATAAAATAAAATAAAATAAAAAACAAATTATTTTAATTAATAATTTGTTTTTTTTTATTATAATTTTATTTCAACTGCTTTTAGAGCATTGTCACTTAACATATTAATTTTTTTTACTTCTTCTATATTTAAATAATCATTTAAATTAATATAACGTAAAGTTTGATTATTCCAATCTTTCCAATAAATTGTTAAATTATCTAAATCTTTAATAATTGTATGATCTGTATGAGCTGTTAAATGTCCTTCACCGCTCTCTACTGCATTTATAGGCATATGTTCTTTTGGAAGATTTATATATGCAAATCCTGGAAGAATATCAAAATTATTCATAATTCGTTCCATCAAAATTATTGATTCAATCCCTTCTTTTGGTACTTGAATGATACTTTGATAATATTTAGCACGAATAAAACGGGCATTTGGACTTGTTCCACTAGGAAGTGCTTCACCACCAGCTAATCCCCATGACTTAGTTCCCATTATGTTTTTTGCTGCTGGTTGTGCTAAAACATTTGCATATTCACCTAAACTTTTTAGATGAAAATCATATGAAGGTGAATTAGTCATTATTCCAATTCCTTCAATTATTTTTAATTCACCTTTAATTGTAGGTTCTAAAATAATATTACGCCCTAATCTATCAGTTATAGTAAAATGACATATCATTCCACTTCCTAAATTTATATTACCTAATTTAGCTTGTGTTTTAAATAATTTTTTTTTATTTATATTTTCTATTAAAGTGATAACTTCTTCAATACTTTTACATTGTGCTAAAACCATTGCACCGACATTTACAATACTAATATCTTCATCTGATAATTGCTCAACAACATCAACTGCATTATCTTGTGGAAAAAATAATCCACTCATTGCTAAACCTTCTGAATTAAAACCATCTAATAAAAAATCATCCATTCCCATTTCTTCACCAAATAAACCACCAACATTTTCAGCAATTATTACATATTTACTTTTTTCTTGATTTTTATTTGAAAATGGTATTTGTTTTGACATCATAAAACCTTTTGGTAATATAACTATATCATTATTATAAATCATTCCAAATTCTTCAGTTCTACCAATAATAACACCATCTTGTTTATTTTTAATTGTTATACTTGTACACATATAAAACATCTCCTTTTAATTTCTAATTTAATTATACCATTTACCCGTATAAATCAAGTGAAATTTTTTAATACTTTATATGAAAATTATTTATTTCATCATATTTTCAACATTATGATAAATATTTTGTACATCATCACATTCATTTAACATTCCAATCATTTTTTCAAATTGCAACATATCATCACCTTCTAATGAAACACTAACTTGTGGTAACCATGTTAATTCATCCTCTATTATGTCTTCTGTTTGAACTAACTTATCAATGGCTGTATGTGCTTGCATAAAATTACTAGATGCAACATAGATAGTTATAATACCATCTTCTGATTCAATGTCATGAATATCAATATCATTTTCAATCATTAATTCTATTATATCATCTTCTGATTTATTTTTCACTGATATAATCCCTAAATAATTATACATATGAGTAACCGAACCACTAACACCTAAACGATTATCACTCTTAGTAAAACAATTTTTAACTTCTGATATTGTACGATTATCATTGTCTGTTAAACATTCTACTACTATTGTTGATCCATTTGGACCAAAACCTTCATACATCTTTAATTTATAATCTTCTCCAATACCAGATTTAGCTTTTTCAATTGCTCTTTTTATAACATCTGCTGGAACTTGTTCTTTTTTTGCTTTTTCAATTGTTCTTTTTAATGTTAAATTATTTTCTGGTTCACAACCATTTTTTGCAGCTAAATAAATTTCTTTTGAATGACGAGAATATATTTTAGCCTTTGCCATTCCTGTTTTTAACATACTAGCTTTTCTAACTTCAAAAGCTCTTCCCATATTATCCCCCTAATATACTTAATACTAAACCAATTGATGCAATAGTATTTGTTAATATATGTAATGTCAATGATGAAAAAATATTACCACGACTTTTATGAAACATATATATAAAACCAAATGTCATTAATATATATGGTATTGCTACAACTAATAAATCAACTACACCTGTAAAATTAGTTAGTTCACTTGAAACATGTAAACTAACAAAAAATCCTCCTGCAAATAAAAGTGCTACTTTATATTTAATTGTTTGTTGATTTAATTTTGCACCTGTTATTAAATGAATCATTGATGCGCGAAAAATTATTTCTTCAATTAATGGACCAATAAATGATATAAAGATAAACATTAAAATTACATTTCCATTTTTAAACATTTCATCAATAGAATCTTGATTTACACTTTCTTTATTATCCAAATTAAAATGCATTATTATTAATGTGAAAATTATTAAAGTAGTTGTATAAATAATATATATTATTATTGCTTGTGAAATATAATATAAACGATATTGTTTTAATTTACGCTTTAAATAACGATAATTAAAACTTATTAATAAGATTGCTAACAAAATATTACTTACTAAATAACCAGTAATTGCCCCTTTAGATGTATTTGTTAACTCCATAAATAACAATACAAAAAATGAATTTATAATATAAAAACTAAAATATAATATTATGTTAAATAATGATTTTTTTCTACTCATTTATCTTCAACTCAATATTTAATTCTTCTAATTGTTCATCTAAAACACTAGTTGGAGAATCCATCATTAATTCACGAGCTTTGTTATTTTTAGGAAAAGCTATTACATCACGAATTGATTCTGAAGTAGTTAATAACATTACTAAACGATCAAGTCCTAAAGCTATTCCTCCATGGTATGGAGCACCATATTTATAAGCCTCTAAAAAGAATCCAAATTTTTCATTAATTTCTTTCTCATCTAAAGATAATAATTTAAACATTGTTTTCTGCATTTGGGGATTATTAATACGAATACTTCCCCCACCTAATTCATAACCATTTAAAACAATATCATATGCCATTGCATGAGTTTTAATTGGATTATCTAAATTAAATTCACCATCTTTTGGATAAGTAAAAGGATGATGCATTGCATATAACCGATTTTCATCTTCTA
>CAMZNW010000187.1 GCA_947313935.1 uncultured Mollicutes bacterium | reverse complement strand
TATTTTGTCACTAAGTAATAATGCACTTAATTTTTTACCTTTAGATAGAGAACTATCTAAATTAACTTTTCCAATTGAAGAACTAATAAAAGAATCAAATTCAGAAGTACTATCTGCTATTCCAGGAACGTATCCCCCCTCATTTAAGGCTTCGCATACAATTCTACACAAGTTATTAAAATCCATATTTATCCTTTCGGTAATTTTTTAAACTTTCTCTTCTAATGAAGAATAGCATATTTGGTGATTAACATTTATTGCTTTTAAGAGCATAAAAAAGAAATATCACTATCTAATATTAACGAAAATAGTTTCTTCTTTTATCATATTTTTTATAAAATGGGGCCTGATGAGTGATATAAACACTAACAAAAAAGTATTTTTGTTAACTCATTTACTTAGAAAGTATAACATTTTTATCAATTGAATACAAAAACTTTAGTAATCTTTTATTTTTTTATTTTATTGTATAGCCTATGATATTCTTTGATACTTATTTTTAATAAAATATATAATTCATTTAATTTTAGAATACATTTATTTTTTCAGTTTTAATGTTCTCACTAATCGTTTTTAAGAGCATAAGGTAAATGATATTACTATCTACTATTTACATGAATACTTTCTTAATATAAAAATTAAAAAATATGATAAATAACCCTTAAATAAAGATAATTTATCATATTTTTTATCAAATGGGGCACGTGACGGGAATCGAACCCGCGAATGTCGGTACCACAAACCGATGTGTTAACCACTTCACCACACATGCCATACACTATATTATATCATAAAAAATAATTAATGTCAATAAAGCTTATTTAATTGTATCTAAAATAGTTAAAGAAAAAAGTAAAAGGTAAGTTATAAATTGGATTAATTGATATAATAGATGTAAAGGGAGTTAAATGGATTATATAATTAACTTTGCATATGATGGGACTACATATAATGGATATGCGAGTCAAAAGCATAAAAATACAATTCAAGATGAATTAGAAAAATGTTTGAAAAAAATTTTTAAAGAAAATATAAAAACATTAGCAGCATCAAGAACAGATACTGGTGTACATGCAATGGATCAGTGGGCAATATTTAGTACGAAACAAGTAATTGAACCAAAACGATTAATAAATGCATTAAATGGTATTTTAAATGATGCAATTATAATAAAAAATTGTTTGGAAAATACTACTAATTTTCATCCACGATATAATTGTCGTTCAAAAACATATCATTATATAATAGCAAAAGAAAAAACACCATTTAATGTAAATTATACTTATTATTCTTATAAATCACTAAATATTGTAAAGATGCAGCAAGCTTGTAAGTATTTTATTGGTAAACACGATTTTACAAGTTGTTGTAGTAGTAATACACATATTGTTGATAAAGTACGTACAATAAATACACTTATAATTACTGAAAATAAAAATGAAATTATAATTAAAATTAATGGAAATGGATTTTTGTATAATATGGTTAGAATAATTGTTGGAAATTTAATAGCTGTTGGTGTAGGAGAAATAAAACCAGAAGATATTAGTATAATTTTAAAAAAAAGAGATCGTTGTGCTAGTTATAGTACTGCAATACCAAATGGATTATATTTAATGAAAATAAATTATTAAAATAAATTAAAAGTAGAATGATATATAAGTAGTTTTTTAATTTTCTTTAAATAATTTGTTATAATATTATAAAATTAAAATAAATAATATAGAAGAGGTGAATTATTAAAATTTTACAAGTAAATGCATCTCCAATGGGAGAAAAATCTTTTGGTCTTAATATGAGTAATTATTATATAAGTAAAGAAGATAATGCACAAGTAACTACATTAAATTTATTTGATTTAGGATTAGAAGAATTATCAAAAGAATATTATGCTTCTTTTTTTAAAACTAAAACTAAAAAAGATGAAGAACAATTAAAAATAAGAGATAACATTTTAAAAGAAGTAATGTATTGTGATAAATTAGTTTTCAATGTACCTATGTGGAATATTTCTGTACCAGCTTATGCTAGAATGTTTTTGGATGCTTTATCAATTCCAGGAAAAACATTTCAATATAAAGAAGATGGAAGAATACAAGGATTATTAAAAGATATAAAAGTAATACTTATATCAACTGCAGGTGGATATAATCATGATAAACATTCGTTGAATCTTATGATAAAAGAATTATTTGAATTAATTGGATTAGATGATATTACAATAATACCTCTTTATGGAAGTGCAAGAACTAATTATGATAATATTTTAGAGGGTAAAAAAACTATAGATAAAATCTTTTAATTTGATATCTTTAAAATAAATTAAACATATTTAAATTATTTTAATTTAAATATGTTTTTTATTTATAATCACTGTATTACAATCAAAAGAATAAATTTAATTAAAGTAAACTTTTTTATATTTAAAAAAAAATCATATAATAATATGATTTTTTAATTTTTTAATTTTTCTGGTTCTGGATATTTTATCCCTTTAGTATCAACAGTTATTTTTTTAATTACTAATTCTTTGCTTGGTTTTTCTGTTTTTGCATCTACTTTTAAATTATTAAGTTGTTCTAATCCTTTTTCACCACTAATTATTTGTCCAAATGCGGCATAATCACCATCTAAACTTGTATTATCATTTAAATTAATATAAAATTGACTCCCTGCTGAATCTTTATCTCCAGAACGCGCCCAAGATAATGAACCTTTTTTATTTTTATGTTCATTTAAAACTCCATTTGAACTAAATTCACCTTTAATTGCATAATCTGGCCCACCTGTTCCATCACCTTTTGGATCTCCACCTTGAGCAACAAAATCTTTTACTAATCGATGAATTTTTAAATTATCGTAAAATCCACTATTTGCTAAATCAATAAAGTTATATACTGATTCTGGAGCTTCATTTGGAAATAATTTAAATTTCATTTCATCTATTCCATCAATATCTATTGTTGCTACTGGTAATTTATCTTCATCTACATGTAATTTAGGATTAGCTGGTTTAGCATCATCTTCTTTTTTAATATTAATTTGATTTATATACATTGAATATATTTCCATTAAATTTTCAGGTGTTATATTTGGATATAATTCATTAATTTTATTAAAATTTTTAGAAATATATTTTACAACTTGTTTTCTATCTGTTAATACATCATAGTTTTTATTTACTACTTTTTTTATTTCTTTTTTTGTATCATTATCTGTAATATGAAGAGTATCTACTATTTTATTTGTTAAAATATTATGTTTTCTATTGTTTTCTACTAATACTAAACTAAATATTGTAATTCCTATTAATACTACTATAATTAATAATTTCTTTTTATTTATTTTTTTCATCATTATTTTTCTCCATTTTATATTTTTTTATCATTCTTTGTGAAAATCCACCTAACATTTCATATGTAATCATATTAGCATATTCACATAAAGATAATAAATCTTTTTGTTCTTTAATGATAGGATAATATTCATCAAATGAATTACCTTCAATCATCATTTGACACATACAAATATTTCCAACTATCTTATCTTTATTTTTAAAAATATATCCTTGTAACCTCCGATCAAAACCATCATTATATCCTAATCGAATTGTTGCGATTAACTTATGATCAACTATATCTATTCCATCATATCCAATTGGTCCTGTTACCTCTTTAACTTGTTGTACTTTTGCATGAACTAATATTACATTTTTTAATTCTTTACCTAATAATAAAAAATCTTTTTCATTTGCTAATAAGCCCCATATTCCTATACCAGGTCTTATCATATTCACAAAATCTATCTTGTATTTAATTGCGCCAATTGTATTTTGACAATGAATATATTCATAAGTTAAATTTGTTCTTTTAATAACATCTTCAAAATATTTTATTTGTTTTATACTTAATTCTTCATTAATAGCTTCTGGTAAATGAGTATATATTCCTGTTGGATAATTTTGAATCGTCTCTAATCTTGTTTTTAACCACTCAATTTCTTCATATTTAAATCCTAAACGATTCATTCCAACATCTATTTTTAAATGATATTTTAAATTTGGAATAATATTAACTAATCCATCTTTACCATGAATAGATACACTGAAATTATGTTTAACACATTCATCAAAAAATTCATAATCTATATGTCCACAAATTAAAATTTCAATATTGTTATTTCTTTTTCTTAATTCGTAAGCTTCATATAAAGTTGTTACTCCATAAAAATTATATTCTTCAAATAAATATTCTAATACATCATTTCCTACACCATAATTATTAGCTTTAACCATTAAACAAACTTTTTTATTTTTTCGTAAATATTCAATGTTTTCTTTCATTTTAGTAATATTAATTTCAATATAAGAATCCATCATTCCTCCAAAATTGCTATTGCTACTGAATAATGCTCTTCATGAGCGATAGATATTTTAATATTTTTAATATTACTCTTTATTTTACCATTTTTATCATTACTTAACTCAATTTCTTTTAATGTATATTTTTTATTAGTAGCTTTAATAATTGCTTCTTTAGCTGCAAAACGTGATGCAATGTATTCTATTCGTAATTTATCACTTTTTTTAGTTTGATAAATTAATAATTCTTCCTCTGTACATATTTTTTTCACTACTTCTAAATTGATTCTATCATGTTCAACAATATCAATTCCAATTCCTCTAATCATTTGTAATCAGTACTACCGCTTCTGCAGCCATTCCTTCTTTTCGTCCAATAAATCCTAATTTTTCACCTGTTGTAGCCTTAATATTTATAAGATTACTATCAATCCCAATATTTTTAGCGATATTTTCACGCATCTTTTGAATATATGAATTCATTTTAGGAGCCTGAGCAAAAATAGTTGCATCAATATTATTAATAACATATCCTTCTAACTTCATTATATTTATAATTTTTTTTAATAATTCCATTGAATTTATCCCTTTAAATTCATTTGATGTATCTGGAAAAAAAGTTCCTAAATCTCCTAATCCAAGTGCTCCTATAATTGCTTCTGTTATTGCATGTAATAATACATCTGCATCTGAATGACCTAATAAACCAAACTCATGTTCTATTGTAATCCCCCCTAAAATTAATTTTCTTTCATTTGTTAATTTATGAATATCATATGAATGTCCTATTTTAATCATCTTTCTCCTTATCCAAATAATTATCTAAAATTTCTGAAGCAACTTCAACCGAACTTTTTATATGCATGGAACCATTTTTAAAATTTGGGAATACAACAGATAATGCAATATTAGCATCATTTAAAGGAGCAAATGCCAAAGCTGTACCTGTATTTGTTTTGATAGTTTGTTTACTATTTTCATCCATATAAAATGTTTCAGCTGTTCCTGATTTACCACCTATTTTTATTCCATATTTATTTTGTAATTCATTTAATAGATACATTGTCCCATCTGGTCGTGTTACAGTTCCATTCATTGCTTCTTTAGTTCGTTTTATATCTTTATTAGACATACTTAATTTATTGAGTAAATTTAATTTAGGTTCATAAATTATAGCACCTGGTTTATTATCTTTTCCATGTTTATTGATTGATTTAATATAATGTACTTGATAACGCTTCCCTCCGCTTGCAATTGTTGCTGTATATTGTGATGTTTGTAAATTAGTATATAAATCATATTGTCCATTTGCTAAATCCATATACAAACCTGGATCTGTTCCTGTTCCTCGCAAACCTATTGCTTCATTGCCCATTTTTATCCCCGTTGAAACACCTAAACCAAATTGAGAAAATTCTTTTCTAACCAAATTAAAGTATTTTGGTTCAATAAAATAACTTATCCCTGGAATATATTGTTGATGAGCTATTGCTAACAATGTTTTATAAAAATACACATTAGAAGACTTTGCTATTGCAGTCATATCATCAATCAATCCATAATTATGATATGAAGATTTATTAGGTGCACCTGCTAAAATCATTGGTGCATCTAATATTTTTTGTCCATATGTTATAGCACCAAGTTCATATCCCATTAATAATACAGCAGGTTTAACAATTGAACCCATTGCATAAGAATTTGTAAAACTACAAGTTGAATCATCATAATAATGTCCATCAAGTTCATATAAACCATTTGTAAATAATAAATCTCCATTTTGAGGGTTAATACCAGATGTACAAATATTATGTGCATATGGATATAAATTTCCTTTTAAAGTATCTTTTAAAATAAGATCATTAGCTTTTTGTAAATTTATATCTAATGTTAATACTACATCATTTCCTAAATATCCTTGACTAATAATTTTTGTATTTGAAATATTTCCATATTCATCAAATATTAATTGCATTGTTCCAGGTTTTGAGTGTAAATTTGGTTCCAATTCTTTCTCTAAATAACTTGTTCCTACTTTTTCATTCAATGAATAACCTTGTGCACGATAATAATCAACTTCATCTGCTGGAATATAACCAACTGTTCCCAAAAAATTTTTCATACTATTTTTATATGGATATGTTCGTTGCCAATTTGTACCAATATAAAACCCACCTATTTTATCTGAATTGACCAATAGTGTATTTATCTCAGATAACGTTAAGTTTTGTTTAATTATTACTGGTTTTTTTGTTGTTGCTCCATTCATTTTAAGACGAATATAAATTTCTTCATTTGTAAATTGCTTTTCAAGTTTTACTAAATTTTGTTTATCAACAAAAGTTCGTAAATAAACATTTT
>CAMZNW010000186.1 GCA_947313935.1 uncultured Mollicutes bacterium | reverse complement strand
ATTATCCTTTAAATGGTCAAAATAGAGTATAAGTCCCTTTAGAAGTTCTAGTATATAATTAATACATAAAACTCAAGAGACTATAAAAAGATAGTTTTAAGACTAAATAATTTAATGTGTAAATTAGGAGTAAAAAAATTCTTTTTGTATTATACTGACTATATATATATTTAGATTTTAAAACTATGTTTAAATTAAAAAAAATGATTAAAGATGATAAAACCAATAAATGGAAAATGAAAATACTTAGTCCTAAAATAAAAATAAATATTTTAATAAGAATTTACAAAAAAGAGTTTTACTTCTGAGTAGGAACTCTTTTTTTGTATTTATTCAAATTGAATTTTTCACTAAAAATATTCTACTTGGTATTTGAATGTATGAAGGTTATATTTATAGTAAACAAATGATAGATGTGTTATAATACAAATAGGAGAATTATGATTATTTATATATTTTTGTTAGTAACGTTAGTAATGTTTTATTTAATATTAGTGGGAGTATATTTGACTTTAAAAAGTCAAAAAGCTTTACAAAATTTACAACAAAGTGCTTATGATAATAAAAGGTATTATCGTTATATCAAAGGGCATTATAAAGTAACGTTTGGAGTTAATGAGTTGGCTCCATTAATCGGAATGGTAATAATTTTTAAATATCATTTAATTTTTAGTGGTTATATAGTTGCAACATATTTTATGTATTATAATTTACGATTTTTGAATATAGCTAATAGTCGTTATGTGAGTAAAATAAAATTAAAGGTAACTAAGCGGGTTAAGCGTCAAATAAGTTTATATATTTTTATAGAACTAGTATTATTTATTATTTTTATGAAATGGGGAATAATATTTAGTTTTGTAATGTTAACATATTTAGTGTATCCAACAATAATTATAGTTAATTTGATTTTGAAACCAGTAGAAAAAAGAATTAAGTTACATTATCAAGGACAAGCAGAAAAAAAAATAGCATTGATGAGTAATTTATCAGTAATAGGAATTACTGGCAGTTTTGGGAAAACTTCAATAAAAAATATAGTAGGAACAGTGTTAGATGAGTTTGAACGAACTTTGATTACACCGGAAAGTTATAATACACCAATGGGATTAACTTTAACGATAAATGATGAATTGAATTTTTATCATCAAAATTTTGTAGCAGAAATGGGAGCTTATTATCAAGGAGAAATAAATGAGTTGTGTAATCTTGTTCATCCAACAATTGGGATAGTTTCTAGTGTAGGAAAACAACATTTAGAAACATTTAAAACATTAGAAACAATAACTAAAACTAAAATGGAGTTAATTGAAGCTTTGCCGAGTAATGGTTTGGGTATATTGAATATGGATAATGAGTATATCATGAGTTATAAAATTAAAAATAATGTTAAAATATGGTATTATTCATTGAATAATCCAAAGGCTGATATTTATGCTAATAATATTAATTATTACTTAGGTTATATGACTTTTGATGTAGTATATGGTGGTAAAACATATATGGTTCAAACGAAGTTATTAGGGCAACATAATGTAGAAAATATTTTAGCAGCAATGTTAGTATTAATTTATAAATCAATTGCAATTGAAGATATTATTACTGTAATTAAACAATTAAAGCCAGTAACACATCGTTTAGAATATAAATATATTAATGAAGAGTTATCAATTTTAGATGATGCTTTTAATTCAAATCCAACTGGTATTAATGAAGCGATAAATATTTTACATAGTTATAAAGATAAAAAAAGAATTATTATAACACCTGGGTTGATTGATTTGGGTGAGTATACTCATGAATTTCATCAAAATTTAGGTAAAATTATGCAAGATAAATGTGATGAGGTATTTATTGTTGGTAAATTGAATCGAAAAGATTTATTAATGAATATTGATGAAACAAGTACATATGTTCATGTTGAGGATGATTTTATAACTGCATATAATAAGGCCATTGCAATTAGTGGAGAAAAGGTAATTTTAATTGCTAATGATTTACCAGATAAATTTAATGAATAAGGAGAAAAATGAAAGTACAATTGGCGGTAATTTTTGGCGGGAATAGTGTTGAACATGAAGTATCAATTATCACTGCAATTCAAGCGATGGAAAATATTAATTATGAAAAATATGATGTACTACCAATTTATATTAGTAAAGAAAATAAATGGTATCATGATGATAGTTTTTTTTCAATAGATAGTTTTAAAGAAAATTTAGCAATTAATGATAATAAAGAAATTCTTTTAGATAAAATAGGGAATGATTTTTATATAATAAATAAAAAAAAGGGATTGTTTAAAAATAAAAGTGCTAAAAAGATTGATGTTGTATTTCCAATTGTTCATGGTACTAATGTAGAAGATGGTAAATTACAAGGGTATTTACAAACGATTGGAATTCCTTTAATTGGACCAACAACAACTTCAGGTGTAATTGGGCAAGATAAAGCGATAATGAAGGATATTTTAAAAGGGAATAATATTCTTCAAACCAATTATATTTGGGCATATGCTTCAGAAAAGATTGATGATATTATTAAAAGAGTAATTAATACAATAGGAAAAAAAGTAATTGTTAAACCTGCTGAATTAGGTTCTTCAATTGGAATTAAGATTGCTAATAATGAAGAAGAAATTAAAATAGCAATTGAGAATGCTTTTGAGTATACAAATAAAATTGTAATAGAAGAACTATTAGAGGAATTTATTGAAATTAATGTATCAGTAGTAGGAAATTTTAAAGGTTGTGAAGTTTCTGTTACAGAACAAGTTGCAAAAAATGATGAGATATTATCATATGAAGATAAATATATGTCAGGAAATAAAAAAAGTACTAATCAAAATGGAATGGCTTCATTAAAACGAATAATTCCAGCAAATGTTGATAAAAAAGTAATTAGTGAAATTAATGAAATATCTCAAGAAGTATTTAAAATTTTAAATTGTAATGGAGTTATTAGAATTGATTTAATGTTAATAAATAATCAAATATATGTTAATGAAATAAATAATATTCCTGGTTCATTAGCTTTTTATTTATGGGAAGCTAGTGGAAAAACTTATCAAGAGTTATTAGAGTTAATAATTGATTTAGGAATAGAAACATTTTATATAAATGAAAAAAAAACTTATTCTATTGAATCCAATATATTAAATAATATTGGAGGAAAAATAAAATGATTATTTTATTTTTATTGGTGAGTTTTTTAGTAACTTTGATGGTTGTACCAATCTTTCGATATATTGCAAAAAAATTAAATATAGTAGATAAACCAAATTATCGAAAAATACAAGATACACCAAAACCATATTTAGGTGGATTATCAATATTTATATCATGTGCATTAACATTACAATTATATCAACATGATAAAATTAGTTATACAAATAAAATTTTAATCTTTGGTGCATTTGCAATTATGCTATTAGGGTTAATTGATGATAAATATGATATTAATTCTTTTATTAAATTGTTTTTTCAATTAGTTATTTCTTTTATTGCAGCTTTTGGAATGGAAAGTATTGATAAAGTAGAAATATTTCATCAAACAATTTATTTTTCAGATATAGAAAGTATTATTTTAGTAGCAATATGGATTGTGATTTTTATAAATGCTTTTAATTTAATTGATGGATTGGATGGCTTATCAACAGGAGTAGCAATAATATCATTTACAACTTTATTAATTGTAGTTGTATTAGGACATGATTATTCTTTGATTGTATTATTATTGATAATTATTGGATCATTAATAGGATTTTTATTTTATAATTTTTATCCAGCTACAATATTTTTAGGTGATTCAGGTAGTATGTTAATTGGTTATACAATTGCTATTTTAACAATAACTAACTATAAAACTGTTACAATAACATCATTATTTTTAATAATTTTAGTAGGGTTTATCCCAATATTAGATGCAATATTAGCCTTTGTACGTCGTCGTAAAAATGGAGAAAATGCTTTTAAAAGTGATGCTTTTCATTTTCATCATCGTTTAATTTTACATGGTTATTCTCATGCTAATGCAGTATTATTAATGTATTTATTTATGTGTTTATACTCAATAGGAGCAATTTTAATAACTTATTTTAAATTATTTAAATATAAATTAATAGTATTAATTTTTATAATCATTCTAACAATTTATATTATTGAAAAATATTATTTATTATCAAATAAGTATAGTTATTTTGCAAATGGTTTTAGAAAAGTATTTAAATAGGAGTTAAAATGGAATTTAAATTGTATGCAAAATATCAACCAAATGGAGATCAGCCTCAAGCAATAAAAGAACTAATTGCTGGAATAGATGCCAATAAAAAAGAACAAGTATTACTTGGTGCAACTGGAACAGGAAAAACTTTTACAATTGCTAATGTAATAAAAAATACAAAGAAAAAAACTTTAGTATTAGCGCATAATAAAACTTTAGCTTCCCAGTTATATACGGAGTTAAAGTCTTTTTTTCCAGAAAATCATGTAGAATATTTTGTTAGTTATTTTGATTATTATCAACCAGAAGCTTATATGCCTGGAAATGATATATATATTGAAAAAGATTCTAAAGTTAATGAAGAAATAGATCGAATGCGTCATAGTGCGACAGCAGCTTTATTTGAAGGTGATGATGTAATAATAGTTTCTTCAGTAAGTTGTATTTATGGATTAGGATCACCAGTTGATTATAAGGGTATGGCTTTATCTCTTCGAATAAATCAAGAGATTTCATTTAATGATGTAGTGTATAAATTAATTGATATGCAATATGAAAGAAATGATATTGATTTTACGAGATTAAATTTTCGTACACGAGGAGATGTAATTGAAGTTGTTTCAGCATATAGTGAAAAAGAAGCATTTCGAATTGAATTTTTTGGAGATGAAGTAGAAGCAATTTATTTAATTGATATTTTAACAGGAAAAAAAATAAAAGAATTACGTCATATGTTATTATTTCCAGCTTCTCATTATGCAGTTGATCCAAAAGTAATGGAAAAAACAATTGATGTAATTAAAGCAGATTTAGAAGTAGAGGTAGAAAAATTTGTACAACAAGATAAATTAATTGAAGCTCAACGGTTACAACAAAGAACAGAATATGATTTAGAAATGATGAAAGAAATTGGTTATTGTAATGGAATAGAAAATTATACACGTTATTTTACTGATAAAAATGAAGGTGAAGCACCATATACATTATTAGATTATTTTGGTGATGATTGGTTATTAGTTGTTGATGAATCGCATGTAAC
>CAMZNW010000185.1 GCA_947313935.1 uncultured Mollicutes bacterium | reverse complement strand
TTATTTTCTAACTCTTTTAATTCATTAAATTTATAACGTCCATTGTCAGCTAAATATCCATAGAAATCCATTATCATTATCTTATTATTATTAATTGGTAAATAACGCAAATATTTTTCATATTTTTCATTTGCATCCCATTTATAATTTTTAAAAGTATATACACTACTCCATATAAAATATTTATTTAAACAATTAAAACGACTTAATTTAAATATTTTATTAGTTTTATCTAAATCTTTTTTATATTTTTTAGTTAAACTAAGATATGGCTTTTCTATTTCTTTTAATTGGTTAAAATAATCTTTCTTTTCTTGAGTTGTTAATTTAGGAAAACCTAATTGCATTGAAATATATGTTCTATTATAAATTGAAAATAAAAGATAACCAGCAAATTTACAATCAGGATTTTTAGATATTTCTTCTAATATTTTGGAAAATAATTCAATTCTTTGTTGCACCAATTTATCTGAATTTGTAAATCCTGAATTATTCTTTCTCCATCCATAATATGACCTTTTAATTATTCCAAAAGATGGATTTTTTAAATAATATTGAGTTAAGAAAAAACTATCTTCATGACGCATCGTTTCACAATATTTCAAATCATGTTTTCTAATAAATTCAATATTAAAAATATTCCACAATCCCATTTGATGGGGAATATACTTATAAAATTCCTTTTCTACTTTTGTTTTATTTTTAGATTTATATTTTTTTTTAAATAAATCTTGTTCATAAATAATATTTCTATTTGACAAACTTCCATTATCAAATTTTCTTAATGGTTTAGAAATAAATATATCTTTATCATATTTTTTTAAAAACTCAATATATATTTTTAAAGGCGCAACAAAAGTATCATCTCCATCTATAAATAAAACATATTTAGATTTAACTTGATTTAAAATATAATTTCTTCCAATAGCAGGTCCACCAGAATTTTCTATTGCTAATTTAATTGTAATAATATCTTGATATTGTTTAATTAAATCTATTGTTTTTTCATCATTAGAACCATCATCATATAATATAAAATCTATTTCTTTATCAACATTATCCAATTCAACATTTTTTCTAATTGTCATTAATAATTCTAACAAAAATGGATAACTATTATAAGTGCTAATTCCAACCGTTAATATTTTCATTATACCCCTAAATAAATTATAAAAATAACTTTTATTTAATCATTTTAATAATCATTTATAAATCCTTATATAGTATAACATAAATAATTATACTTTTGAATAATTCTTCATACACATTTATTGAAATAATAGACATTTAAAATGATTCTTTAATTAATACATATTTTTTATTAATTACTATTTCTTAATTGTGGTACTATGATATCTAGGGGAATAATACTAAGGATTTTTTAATTTTTATTATTATTT
>CAMZNW010000184.1 GCA_947313935.1 uncultured Mollicutes bacterium | reverse complement strand
TGTACTACTAAAATCACCACATGTTTTAACTAAAGGCACACCTGGTTTAACTTCCATTTTTGCAGTTGCTTTTCCTACATTTCCTGCTTTGTCACTTACCTCAAAATTAACATTATAAGTTCCTTTTTTATTTATATTTATATTTGTATCATTCATTGTTACTAAATTAAAATCAATGTTTCCATCTACATCATCAGTTACTGATACTAAATATTGTTCTTTACTTGGTTTTTTATCACCAATATTCATCGTTAAATTTTTTGTTATAATTTTTGGGGCTGTTGTATCTTTTACAATTACAATTATATTTGCATTTGTTTTATATCCATCTTCATCTGTTGTCGATATAACTGTTGTATATGTTCCTACTTTAGACATATCTACATTAGTATCATCTTCTATTTTGAAGTTTGCTTTTAATGTAGCTTCATCTGTTGTATCATCTAATAATTTTACAACTTCCAAATACTCTTCTCTTGTTGGTTTTAATGCATCTTTTATTGTTGTTAATATTCCACCTGTTACGACTGGGGCTTTAGAATTTCTTACAATTACATATACACTTGCTTTTGTTTTATATCCATCTTCATCAGCTGTTGATACCACAGTTGTATATGTTCCTGGTACATCCATTTTTACATCTTCATCATTTTCTATTTTGAAGTTTGCTTTTAATGTAGCTTCATCTGTTGTATCATCTAATAATTTTACAACTTCCAAATACTCTTCTCTTGTTGGTTTTGCTGTATTTTTTACTGTTGTTAATACTCCTCCTGTTATTATTGGGGCTTTAGAATTTCTTACAATTACTTTTATATCTGCTTTTGTTTTATATCCATCTTCATCTATTGTTGATACAACTGTCGTATATGTTCCTGCTTTTGACATATCTACTGCCTCGTCATTTTCTTTTTTGCAGTTTTCTTTTCATATATCTTCATCTGTTGTCTCATCTAATAATTTTACAACTTCTAAATACTCTTCTCTTGTTGGTTTTGATGCATCTTTTACTGTTGTTAATACTCCTCCTGTTATTATTGGAGCTTTTGAATTTTTTACAATTACATTTACATCTGCATTTACTTTATATCCATCTTCATCCTTTGTTGATACAACTGTTGTATATGTTCCTGCTTTTAACATATCTACTGCATCATCATTTTCTATTTGGAAGTTTTCTTTTAATGTATCTTCATCTGTTGTATCATCTGATAATTTTACAACTTTTAAATACTCTTCTCTTGTTGGTTTTGATGCACCTTTTACTGTTGTTAATACTCCTCCTGTTATTATTGGCGCTTTTGATGGATTTACAATTACGTATACATTTGCTTTTGTTTTATATCCATCTTCATCAAAAGTTGAAACAATTGTTGTATATGTTCCTGGTGTATCCATTTTTACAGCATCTTCATTTTCTATTTTGAAGTTTTCTTTTAATGTATCTTCATCTGTTGTATCATCTG
>CAMZNW010000183.1 GCA_947313935.1 uncultured Mollicutes bacterium | reverse complement strand
ATAATAATCTTTAAGGTATGCAATGGTTTTTACATTAGCTAAAAAACCTGAAAATAATGCTGCTGAATAATCTGTTATTAAAACATCTGTTATTAATAATAATTCATTTAATTCTTTATATCCTACACGTTTTAAACGATCATGTTTATATGATATTTTTGTTTTAGCATGATGATGTAATTTTATTAGTACAATATAATCATTAGGTAAATCAATAAATAATTGTTCAAAATCAATATATAAATCTTGTTGATAATCTCTTTTGGTTTTTAAACCTGTTTCTCGATAAGTTGGTGCAATTAAAATAACTTTTTGTTGTTCTGTAATCCCAATTCTTCGATATAAGTTTAATTTAATTTGTTCTATATTGCTAAAGAAAATATCATTACTAGGCAATCCAATTTCTAATATTTCTGCCTTTGTTGAAAATGAATCTTTAAAAACTTGAGTCATGTAAGGAGATTGTGATAATAAATATGTCCATCTATTTTGATCATGTAACAATTGTTCTAATTCTAAATTATTTTTTAATAACTTTGAATTATTTCCAATTGTTTTTATCGTAGTACCATGCCATGTTTGTAAATAAAAAACATCTTTGTTTAATTTTACATGTTTAGAAAAATATTGATTATTAACTACTATTTTTGCACGCGCTAAATAATAATAATAACTTATTGAATTTATTGGTACTTGCTTAGTATTATGACGATAACGATAGTTGATTTGTTCTTCAAAAACATAAATAAATTTTTGGTTTGGGAATAATTTTTGCCATTGTTTATATATTGCAAATGGATCACCATCCATAGTACGTCCATTCCCACTTTCAAAAATTATTAAATCTTTAGTTGGGAATAATGACAAAATAAAAGTTATTATTTTAATTAATAAATAGTATATAGAATTATTAAATTTTAATGTCATTGAATTTATAAAATAATCTTCGACAAATGCATTTTTTAATATTTTATCTTGGATATTATCTTTATAATTAAACTCTAAAATCGCTTGATATATTCTTTGACAATTATTAGAATCATAATATAATAATAAATTTTGAGCTTTACTATAATTTTCTTTAGTTTGAATAAAATTATTTTTTTGATATTGTTGAATTGTTTTATAAACATCATCAACATTGAATAATATTTCTCCAGGTAATTCATTTTCTAAGTCTAAATGAGAACCATTTTTACCAATAAAAGCCTTTTGATCAAATTGAAAATAAATAACATGTTTTTTTAAAAAAGAAAAATCAAATCCAACACTTGAATAATCTGTTATTAATAATTGATGTTTTTTTAATAAACTTTGAATATTAACAGTATTATAATTTAATATATTTATATTACTATACTTATTAGAAAAATATTCATTATAAGGTTGCATATTTTTATGTAATAAAAAATTTATAGGTCCGTCCATATAATTATTATTAAGAATAGTTAATAATTTATTATATTCTTTAAAGTACTTAGTTTGGATAAAATTTTTAGAATTGGATAACCAATCACGCCAAGTTGGCATTATTAAAATAGAATTTTCAATTATGCTTTCTTTTATAAATAAATTATCAAAACGTGCTAAACCAGTAATTGCAACTTGATTTTTATTATATTTAAATTCATTAATAATCATTTCTTTTTCACGTTTAGAACTTACTATAAATAAATCAGTATGAAATTTATTTGTAACTCGTCCATAAAAATCATTCATATATTTTGTACCCATCACACCATGTTGTAAAAATATAATTTTAGCTTTAATTTGTTTAATTAATTTTTTATTACTCCCTGGAACTAAATATTGATAGTGGTGAGTAGTTATGATTTTAGTTGCATTTTTCAAACAATAAAAATGTTCTTTACTACCAAAAATAATTACATTACCTAATTCTTTAATAACTTCATAATCAGGAGAATCTTTTTCAATTATATAATAACATAAAAATCCCGGATGATTATTACGCAACTATTTAAAAAATTCAATACCATTATCTTTTGCTCGAGTAGGTTGTTCACCAATAATCCAAAGTTCTTGATGATGTAAATTTTTATCGATTTTAAAAGCTGCTATATTTTCATTTTCAACTTGATAAGTATTAAAACTTAATGAATTTTTTTTATAAGTTGCATATGGGTTTATTAATAGTGTAGTAGACTGATTTATACATTGTTGAGATTTTAATGAAATTTTTTCTTTAATACGTACTTTTCCAGCACGTATTAAAGTTTCAATACCATCATCTTGATATTTAAAGCTTAAAAATAAATCATATATCCCATTTTGAAAAATTTCAGTAGAAAAATAAATTTTACTTTTTTGACTTGTTGCATTAATTCGATGTTTTGTAATTCGTTCAATTAAAACAAACTTTTTATCAAAAACTTTATTATTATTATTAATGTTTTTTAGTGGTATAGTAATTGTAGAATTAGTAATTTTAAGATGTCCTATATGAAAATTACAAGGAGATATCTTAGTTGTTTTAACTTTTAATAATAATTCATTATTATTTTTTATATATGGATAATAATATAATTCTTCACTTTCCATATGATATATATTTTGATTGATTAATTCTTCTATTTTTAAAGGTTTATTAAATAAATCTGTAAAATAAAACGTTCCTTTAAATAACTTTTCCATTAAAAATATCTTTCCTTCTTTAACTGTTGTTGTATTTTGTTTTAAACGAACTATTTGATTAAAAATTAATTTATTTGATTTTTGTGTAACAATAATTTTCATAATCCTCTTTACTTACTTTTTATTATTTTATATTGTTAATTATTTCTTTATTAATCTCAAAACTTTCTAAATAAGTTATATTAAATTCATAATTATAATAAATATGTAAAGTGTTTTCATAATTAATTAAAACTTTTTCAGTATTTTTTAAAGAAGAATAAATAGCATTTTTGGATATATCTAATTTTTTAGCAATTTCGACAATACTTTCATCTTCATAATAATATAATTCATAAACTTCTTGTTGTTTTAAGGTTAATAAATCTTTATATATGGCATATAAATTATTTAAATCTATTGTTGTATCTAATTTATTCATTAAATAATAATGAAAGATATGCATCTGCATCAAATTCTTTGATATCTTCTACTCCTTCACCATTAGTAACAAAATAAATAGGAATATTTAACTCATATGAAATATTTATAATTGAACCTACTTTAGCATTTGAGTCCATTTTTGTCATAATTATACCATCT
>CAMZNW010000182.1 GCA_947313935.1 uncultured Mollicutes bacterium | reverse complement strand
TAATAATAGAACGATTCCAAAGATTTATTAAAATTGATGAACATGTTAGTGATTTTATAACTGGTTTAACAGGAATAACTGATGATGATTTAAATACAGGAGATGATTTAAAAAAAGTATTAAAAGATTTCTATAATTGGTCGAAAGATGGAGTTTTAGTAGCGCATAATGCTTTATTTGATATGCAATTTTTAGCTAGAAATTATGAAGCAGAATTAGGAATATCTTTAAATCAACCTGTTTTAGATACTTTAGAATTATCACGTTTTATTAATTATGAAAATACATATCATAGTTTGAAAATTTTAGCTAAAAAATATCAAGTACCTCTTGATTCGACATCTCATCATAGAGCAGATTATGATGCAGAAAAATTAACAGAAATATTTGTACAAATGCTTGAAGAAATAAACGATATGCAAATAAATACATTTCAAGATTTAAATGAAACAAATGATATTAATAAAACACGAGGATTTCATAATTTAATTTATGTTAAAAATCAAAGTGGTTTACGTGATATGTATGAATTAGTTTCAGATGCAAATACAGTTGATTTACAATTTGAACCACGAATTTTAAAATCAAAATTAAATAGATTACGTGATAATTTAATTTATATTGGTGGAGGATGTGCTAAATCAGAAATCGTAGATTCATATTTAAATCATTCATCAAAAATGTTTGAAAAAACAATTTTACAATTTGACTTTGTAGAAATTATGCCAATTAGTAATTATATAACTTTAATAACAAGTGGTATATTTCAAAATAAACAACAATTAATTATTATGCAAAAAAAAATAATAGAAGTATGTTTAAAAAATAATATTAAAATTATTGCAACTGGAAATGTACATTACACTGAGCCAAAACTTGCAATAATTAAAGAAATTTTACACGGAAAAGACTATAAACCAGCAAAAATTAAAAAAAATAAATTAGGAATTGTTGAAGAAATTGATAAAATCAAATTTAAAAAATGGATACAAGATAATAAAATAAAAAATACCAATCAATTTTATAAAACAACAGAAGAAATGTTTGAAGAATTTAGTTATTTAGACAAAGATATTAGTCAAGAAATAATAGTAACTAATCCAAATTTAATTGTAGACATGTGTGATACATTAAAAATTATTCCTGATAAATTATATACTCCAAATGTTGATGGTGTTGATGATAAATTAATAAAAATGGTTTATCAAAAAGCCCATGATATTTATGGAGAAGTCTTACCTAAAATTGTTAATGATAGACTTGAAAAAGAAACTAAGAGCATTATTAAATATGGATTTTCAATTGTATATTATATTTCTGCTAAATTAGTAAAACATTCTTTAGACAATAGTTATTTAGTAGGTTCTCGTGGTTCTGTTGGTTCATCTTTAGTTGCTACATTTATGGATATTACAGAAATAAATCCATTGTCCCCACATTATATATGCCCAAATTGTAAAGATTCAGAATTTTTTATTCATGGGGAAGTAGCTTCTGGTTTTGATTTAGATAAAAAAAATTGTTCAACATGTAATATTGAAATGATTAGAGATGGACAAGATATTCCTTTTGAAACATTTCTAGGTTTTGAAGGGGATAAGGTTCCAGATATTGATTTGAATTTTTCAGGAGAATTTCAAGCAGAAGCTCATAATTATGTACGTTCAAAAAAAGAACAAAATGATGATGATTTATTTGATGTTAATCATGCTTTTAAAGCTGGAACAACAGGAACAATTGCAGAAAAAACTGCTTATGCATATGTTAAAAATTATTTTGATTTACTAGATGAAAATGTAAAAAGAACAGATATAAGTTATTATTTACGCTATTGTGTAGGTATTAAAAGAACTACAGGGCAACATCCAGGTGGGATCATTGTAGTACCAGAAAATTTAGAAATATATGATTTTACACCAATTCAATACCCTGCAAATGATAAAAAACAACCTTGGAGAACAACACATTTTGATTTTCATTCAATACATGACAATCTTTTAAAACTTGATATTTTAGGACATGATGATCCAACTATGCTTAAAAAATTAAAAGATTCAACTAATATTGATCCGAAATATATTGATATAGCAGATGATAAAATATTAGAATTATTTAGTTCTACTAAATCATTAAATTTTATTGAAGAAGTAGATTTTAAAATTGGAACTCTTGGAGTACCAGAATTTGGAACTCCTTTTGTACAAGAAATGTTATTAGATACTGTACCAACAACTTTTGCTGAGTTAGTACAAATTTCTGGATTATCACATGGTACTGATGTTTGGCTTGGAAATGCTAAAAATTTAATTGATAATAATACTTGTGTTTTAAAAGATGTAATTGGTTGTCGTGATGATATTATGATATATTTATTACAAAAAGATTTAGAACCATTGTTAGCTTTTTCTATTATGGAAAATGTACGTAAAGGTAAAGGTTTATCAGTAGAAGAAATAAAAATTATGAAAAATAAAAATGTACCTGATTGGTATATTGATTCATGTCAAAAAATAAAATATATGTTTCCAAAAGCTCATGCTTCAGCTTATGTACTAATGGCCTTAAGGATTGCATACTACAAAGTAAATTATCCTTTAGATTATTATGCTTCATATTTTGGTTCTAGAATTGATGATTTTGAAGCGCAAGCTATGATTAAAGGTCTAGATACTTTAAAAGAAAGAATTAATTTAATTGAAAATTTTACAGATGATAGTATGTCTGATGTTAAAAAAAAATCAATTTTAAATTCATTAAAAATGTCTTTAGAAATGATTGCACGTGGTTATAAATTTTTACCATTTGATTTAAATAAATCTGACAGTTTTATTTTTGTAATAGATCGAGAACAACAAGGGTTAATTATGCCATTTTCTACTATAGAAGGTTTAGGAGAAAAGGAAGCTATACGTATTATTGAAGAAAGAAAAATTGCTCCTTTTACAACAATAGAAGATTTTAAAAAAAGAACACGTGTAAAAAAGAAAAGTTTTGAAACATTAGATTTTTATAATGTTTTTGAAGGTTTAGAAGAAAATAGTCAATTGACTTTATTTTAAGGAGAATAATGGAATGTTTATTTTGTTCAATTATTAATAAAGAAACACCGAATTTTAAAATTTATGAAGATGAAGATGTATATGCTTTTTTTTATTTATATCCTAAAAGTTATGGACATACAATTGT
>CAMZNW010000181.1 GCA_947313935.1 uncultured Mollicutes bacterium | reverse complement strand
CTGGAGTCTTTAGAAAGTTTTAAATAATCACTAAGTTTTATTATTTCATAGTTATCAATACATAAATTTCTTTTATCTGATAATTTTTTGTAACTTTAATTATTCTTCGTTCGTGGATGGTTAAAGGCTTATAATTTGCTTATTTTTGGGTATTAAAAGAATTATTATATATTTGATTTATATTATAATTCTTTTAAGTTTACTTAAAGTATAATATGAATCTTATTTTATGTAAAGATTTTACCAAATTAAGATTTAAAATGTTATGTTTAATTTTTTAAAACATCTAATTTGATATAGTTGTAATATTATGTTATACTATTAAAGCGAATAGCAAAAGGAGAAATTATGAAAAAAAAATTTTATACAGCAATAACGTTATTAATATTAATTACATCAGTAAGTGCAAGTGCAAAACAACTAAATGTATTTACAAAAAATGATACAAAATTAGAATCTAAAGAGAAAATAAATTCTAATTTAAATGTAGGTTATGACAATTCAATAATTTATATTTCTGATATTACTTTAAAAATGTATTTAATAGATGAATTTGATATAAATCACGATAGTATGATTGAAAATAGTGAAGCAATTGCTGCAACTGGAGAAATTAAAATAGAAAATAATTATATTGGTGATTTAACTGGATTAGAAGCTTTTGTGAATATTACAAGTATAGTTCTTGATAACAATAAAATAGAAAATTTAACACCATTATCAGAATTAACAAATTTAAAAAAATTAAATGTATCTAATAATCCAATAGTAGATATAAGTCCATTATCAGGATTAACAAATTTAGAAGTTTTAAAAATTGCGAATAATCAAGAAACAGATATAAACATATTATCTGATTTTATAAATCTTACATCTTTGGACATAGAAGGTCTTAATATATCAGATATAAATTTATTATCTAATTTAATTAATCTTACATATTTGAATATATCTAGTAATAACATATCAGATATAAGTGTATTATCAAAATTTACAAATTTGGAAATTTTGAATATGGCAAATAATAAAATAACAAACATAAGTTCATTATCAGGATTAACAAATCTAATAAATCTTAATATATCTAACAATTCAATTTTAGATATAGATGTATTATCAGGATTAACAAATTTGGAAATTTTACAACTTGCTAATAATAAAATAACAAATATAAATGTATTATCAAGTTTAATAAACCTTACAAATTTATACATAAATAGTAATCAAATAATAGATATAAGTGTAATATCAGGTTTAATAAATCTTACTACTTTATCTATAAATGATAATCAAATAACAAACATAAGTTCATTATCAGAATTAACAAATATTTCTCACTTAGATATAGGTACTAATCAAATATCAAATATAAGTTCATTATCAAAATTAACAAATATTTCTTACTTAGATATAGGTACTAATCAAATATCAGATATAAGTGTATTATCAAAATTTACAAAGCTTTCAAATTTAAATTTTGAAATAAATTCAATAACAGATATAAGTGTAATATCAGGTTTAATAAATCTAATAAATCTTAATATATCTAATAATCCAATATTAGATATAGATGTATTATCAGGATTAACAAATTTAGAAGTATTAAATATATCAAATATTTCAATACTAGATATAAGTGTATGTTCATCATTAAATAATCTTATATCTTTGGATATATCAAATAATCAAATATCTGATATAAGTCCATTATCGAAATTAATAAATTTAGAAGTATTAAATGTTTCAAATAATCAAATAGTAAATATAAGTGCAGTATCAAAATTAACAAATCTTACTAACTTGAACCTAAATAATAATCAAATAAAAGAAATACCATCCTTAGGTGGATTATTAAATCTTGAAGAATTATATAGTAGTAACAATCAAATAATAAATATAAAACCTGTTATGAGATTGCAAAACCTTATAACTCTAGATTTTTCTAATAATCAAATAGTAGATATAAGTCCTATAATGTTATTAATAAATCTTAAAAAGGTAAATTTTAATGATAATCAAATAGTAGATATAAATAGTTTATTACGATTTGAAAATAATATTGTTGAAACATTATATTTGGATAATAATAAAATAATAGATTATAGTCCTATATCAAAATTAACACATCTTACAGATTTCAGTGCAAAGAATAATGATGTAAAGTTAGATGATCTTACTATTGAAAAAGAAAAAGAAATTTTTTCAGAAATAACAAAAAAAGATGGAACTACATTAGAAGTTTCACTTGGAAATCCTCAAGGTGGATTAAATCATCTAAGTGGTACATATGATGAAGGAGATTATTCAGGAACATTAACTCAAGATGTGATAGTAGGAGCTCTAATTACAATTGATGGAGATGTGAACAAAATAATTGATGAAGCAAAACCAACAGTAGATGAATATTTGAAAGTTGTTACATTATCAGATGATGCAACAGATGAAGCAACATTAAAAGCTAATTTTAACATAGAAGATGATACTAAAGTTTTAATGAATACTCCAGGTACATATGAAACAACTGTATCTACAAAAAATAATAGTGAACAAAAAACTATAGCAAATATAAAAGATGTTGTAGAAAGTATTGTTGAAATACCAGATGTAAATTTTAAAAAATATTTAGTGGAAAATTTTGATAAAAATGGAGATGGTGAAATTGAAACAAGTGAAGCAGAAAAGGTAACTGAGATTGAAGTTTCTAAAAAAAGAATTTCTGATTTAACTGGATTAGAAGCATTCATAAATCTTAAATCAATTACTATAGATGATAATGAAATAACTAATTTAACACCATTATCAGAACTAGATAAACTTGAAACTATTAACTTATCAAAAAATCAAATTATAGATATAAATCCAATTTCAGGATTAATAAATCTTGAAAGTATTAACTTATCAAAAAACCAAATTAGAGATATAAGTCCAATTTTAGGATTAACAAAATTAAGTGTAGTATCTTTTGATGAGAATGAAATAGTAGATTATAGTCCATTATCTGTTGTGACTGGAACTATTTCAGCAATTGATAATGAACTAAAATTAGAAGATCTTGAAGTTTCAAAAGAACAAGAAATTTTTTCTGAATATATAAAAAAAGATGGAACAGTCCAACAAGTTTCTCTTGGAAATGCACTAGTAGGAGAAAATCATTTAAGTGGTGAATATACTGAAACAAATTATGGTGGAATAATAAAACAAGATGTAACAGTTCTAAAATCAAATCCACCTGAAATAACAGTTAATAAAGATGTAATAACAGTAAAAGATAAAACAAAACCAACAAAAGAAGATTATTTAAAAGTTGTAACATTGTCAGATGATACAACTAATGTAGATAAGTTAAAAACAAACTTCCAAATAGAAAATGATGATGCTATAGATATGAATGCAGTTGGAACATATATAGTAGAAGTTTCAACAACAGATAAAGATGAATATAAAACAAATGCTAATATAAATGTAGTAGTTAATGCTACTAATACGTCTCCTGAAATAATGGCAGAACCAATTGTAGTTAAAAAAGATGAACCTTTAACAGATGATGATTTATTAGCAGATGTAACAGCGACAGATTTAGAAGACGGAGATATTACATCTAGTATAACTATTGATGGAACAGATCGACCAGATACATCTAAATTAGGAGTTCAAAAAGTTACTTTAAAAGTGGCAGATAAATACGATTTAGAAACAACATTTGATCGTTATGTAATAGTAACTATTGATGGTGGAGAAATAGATGAAGATAAACCATATATTTATGCAGAAGATGTAAAAATAAAGTATGGTTCAACAATTGATGATGCAACATTTAGAACTACTTCAAAATTATTTGTATATGATAAAAAAGATAAAGTAATCACAGATAGTGCAACAATAAGTGATTTATCTGTAATTGATACAAAGACAGCAGGAGATACAGATGTTACAATTGATATAACAGATGCAGATGGAAATACAAATACAAAAACAGTAATTGTTACTGTTTTAGATAATGTAGCACCTAAAATAAGTGCAGAACCAATTGTAGTTAAAAAAGATGTTACATTAACAGATGCAGACTTATTAGCAGATGCAACAGCAACAGATTCAGAAGATGGAAATATTACATCTAGTATAACTATTGATGGAACAGATCGTCCAGATACATCTAAATTAGGAGTTCAAAAAGTTACTTTAAAAGTGGCAGATAAATACGATTTAGAAACAACATTTGATCGTGATATTGTTGTAACACCAAATGGAGATGAAATAGATGCGGAAACTCCATATATTTATGCAGAAGATATAGAAATAAATTATAAATCAACAATTGATGAAGCAACAATTAAAACTATCATAAAATTGTTTGCTTATGATAAAAAAGATGGAAATTTAACTGATAATGCAACAATAACTGGGTTACCTATTGATACAAGTAAAGTAGGAGAACATGATGTTACAATTGATATAAAAGATTCTGAAGATAATACAAATACAAAAACAGTAAAAGTAACTGTTTTAGATAATGTAGCGCCTGAAATAAGTGCAGAAC
>CAMZNW010000180.1 GCA_947313935.1 uncultured Mollicutes bacterium | reverse complement strand
TAGTATTACGAACATTATTATTTTAATCATTATTTTCCTTTATTTGCTGATAATAGTCTTTAAATATCTTAATCATTTCTCGCTTAGTATAGTTATCTTCAGAATTATACTCTCTAAAAATTATATTAAATATATATTGTGATTGATGATATCCAGTTTGTTGTAATTCTTCATGGTCGTTAGGTGTATATTTTAAATTCCAATAAGGAAATATATATTGTATAAAATAATGTTCAATATCATATTTTTTAAATTCAAAAGGTTTGTCATTAAACAAATCCATTAAATCATTTCTTCCCAGCTGATATAAAAATGGTATAAAACTTTTATTGTGTACTCTAGAACTTACTATTTTATTAAGTTCTATAATACTATCACTTAACTCTCCTTCTTTTTTCTTTGCATAAATCATAATGAGTTCACTAATATTATAAAATTTACTTGGATTTGCTTCTGTACTTAAATATAGTATTGTTTTTAAGAAAAGTATAGAGACATCATCAATGTTTTTATTATCTTCACCAATTAATAACATACTTATATCATCTAGTATATTTTTGAATGCAATAATATTTTCGTTCATTTCTCTATTATAACTATGTTTTAAAAATTCCCATTTTCCAATTGCTTTTTTTTCCAAAAATTCTTCAATATCTTCATCAGTAAAATATCTTTCAATTAATTTAAGGATTGGTCTATTGTCTTCTCTTTTCCAATTATAATAGGTTGTAATTCCACATCCTAATATTTTAGAAAATAATTCTTCTTTTTTCATGTTGTGTCCTTCGATTGCTTCTATTATTGTAGCAAAAAATGTTTTTTTTACAAAAATTCTTGACATATGGAAGTTATTGTTGTATTATTTGGAAGTTAAATAGTTATATTTACATGAATATATTCTATAATTAAAGTTTAGGGGTAAAAAATGAAAAAAAATAATCAACAAAGAATCGAATTAATACCATTCAATGAATGTAAAAAATACATACTATTTGGAATAGTGATTACATTCTTAACATATAGCACATCAATTATTCTATACATAAGATTTATTGGTGGTCAATAATGAAATATTTTGTATATGCACTCTATTCGCCATCATATAAGATGATAAAAATCGGTAGAACAAAAAACTTTAAACAAAGATGGAAAGATTTGTCACATTGGGATTTTGATTACAATAAATCTTTTGCTTTATGTTGTGATACAAATCAAGGACATAAAAGGATTGAAGATACATTAAAAATATTGGTTCCTTCTAAAAAACTGTGGGTAATTCTCAACCTAAACCTCCCTAAACCTATGATTAACAAAAGAGAAGTCTAACTTTCCAGTGAGTAAATAGACAATAATCTTATAATTTTTAAATGTTTTATATCCTCTAGCTTT
>CAMZNW010000179.1 GCA_947313935.1 uncultured Mollicutes bacterium | reverse complement strand
ACGACTGAATAATAGAAATATCACTTAGTCTAGAAGTTGAAGTGTATGTTGGACCTGTTACTATATGATCAAATATAATTTGATGAATTGTATTGATAGTTAGATATTTAAATTTAATATCATAAGTATGTTTACAAATGTTTTATCTCATACAAAATATTTGAATCTGTTTTTAAGAAGTTGCATTATGATTGGTTTATTAGTAGTATTTATCATTTTTTAACCGCTAAAGCTTTATATAAGTTTAAAGTTGGTGTAATATTTTATACTATTTTTATATTATTTTTGAAAAAAAGCTGAAATAATAATGAAAATTAAACAATCTTATTTATAGTGGATATAGAGTTTATAAAGAAAAGAAATATTATTTTATAGAACCAATAGTAAAAGAAGAAGAAAATGATGAAACTTATAGAAAATGAATTGGAACATATATCCAAAAAAGAATTAAAAATCAGACCATAAAAATTATTACTTATATAAAGATGTTTTATGGTTTGATTTTTATATAAAAATAGTAAATGGAACAATCAAGCAATACAAATATTATACTTATATAAATAATAAAATATAAAGGTAAATTTTTATATCAATGATTGGTAAAAATCTCATTTATGGTATACTAAAAAAGTATTATTTATAGATACATCAAAAGAATTTATAAAAGTAAAAATTCAAAACATATTAGATGAAAAATATTTAGAGAAATAATTGATGGATTTAAAGATAGAAAAGAAATAGATAAATTTTCGTATTTAGCGAACATAGAAGAAATAGCAAAAAAAAGTTGAAGAAATGTTAAAAGATTTAATAGAAGTAGATGTTCAAAAATAAATATGCAGTATTCAAAAGGATATTATGATAAAATTAAGATTTAAAGGATTTGAAGATGAGTGGGAAGAGAAGTAATTAGGTGATTTATCACTATCTTTTGAATATGGAATGAATGCAGCATCAAAAGAATATGATGATATTAATAAATATATTAGAATAACTGATATTGATGATAAAATAGAACATATAATAACAATTATATATCTCCATTAGGTAAATTAGAAGATAAGTTTTTAGTAGAAAAAAACGATATTCTTTTTACAAGCCAGAAGCAAGTGTAGGTAAAACATATATACAAAAACAAAAAGTAAATAATTTGTATTATATAGGATTTTTAATAAGAATGAAATTACAAGAGAATATTAATTCTAATTATATATTTTAAAATAGTTAGACTAAAAAATATAAAAATTGGGTTCTTTTTACTTCTATGTATTCTGGTTAGTAAAGAATCAACAGTAAAGAATATTAAGGATATAAAATAAACATTCCCTCACTAAAAGAACAAAATAAAATAGTAGACTTGTTTACATCTATGGATAAGTTAATTCAATTAAATGAAGATAAACTTAGAGCATTAAAAAAATATAAAATATTATTTAAATATTTTATTTAAATAATATTTTTTTGAACCAATTTAAACGTATTAAAAATTAAATGGGAAACATATATAAGCTAATATTGTAAATTTTTTATCGGGTGTATTAGAGAATAGAAGATTTTTTATATACTAGGATATAAAAGAAATTATTCTTGGAAAGAAGAACAAGGTAAAGTTTTATTTGACAATATTATAAAATTATATAATAGTGAGTATAAAGAACATTTTATAGGGTTGATAGTATGGAATACAGATAAATCAAATTCTTCTAAATTAGGCGTAATTAGTGGTCAATAAAGATTAACAACAATGTTTTATTAACAAAGGTAATTCATATACCTATAATAAAACTAAAAAATTAAAATTAGAAGAAAGGAAATTATTAAAACAAATTAATTCTAAAGTTAATGTAATGGATATAGATATGAAAAAGAAGAAAAGAATTTTATTAATAAATGAAATGATTTATATATTCTTACTAAAATGAATATTAACGAATATGATAGTTGTTTGAAAAGTACATTAAAATAATGGCATATATGAGCAACTTAAATCATTAAAAGAGTTTAATATTTCAAAGGATGGAATTGAGTATTTTATATATAGAAATAAAGAAGTTAATTTCAATTATACAACATAAATACTATTAATTAAATAAGTGCTAAAAAGCAATTGAATAAATTGCTAATAATTGTTGTATTCAAAAAAATAAAAATGGAATACTTTTACTAGAAATAAGTTGATACTATTAAGATATAATAAATTAATATTTTAATTTAATATCTATATTTAAAGCTTATAAAAAACAGGATAGCAATGTTTTATGAAAATGTGGTACTATAATATCATCATATTTTTTTATAATTAAAGTATCACATTAAAATTATAGTTGACAAGTTTAGCATAAAATGTTATTATATATATGTTATTATATAAATTAAAAAAACTTATATAATAGATAAAAGGAGATTAATGAAAAATAAAGTAATGAAAAATTTTAATATTGTATTAATAGTATTAGGTTTATTTACAATAGTATCAATGAATGCGCAACAAACAGATAATTCTTTAAAAGTAGAAAAAACAAATGTAAGTGAAGATAGTATAGTAAATATACCAGATAAAAAATTAAAAGCTTCTTTAAT
>CAMZNW010000178.1 GCA_947313935.1 uncultured Mollicutes bacterium | reverse complement strand
TAGATTAGTTTTTTTAATTTGTATCTTTCCCTTAATTGTCTTATATTCTTTATACGTAAAGAATATAAGTGAAACTAATAAAGGGAATAATGCTATTGATAGTATTATTCATCCGTTCATCATAATGTAATTATATTTAATACGAAGTATTAAAATTACTTTATTGTTAAAATATATCCTTTTACTATCATCTTTCCAATATCGTCTTTCCATATACAATTATGGTTTAATAAGTTTTTGAAATAAACTTTTTTGTTGCATATTGGACAATTATATTTAGTCATTTTATACCTTTCTATCTTATTTTAATAAGATATTAATAAATTCTCTTTTTTAAACTTGTTTTCTAACTTTATATTATTTTATGTATTATTATATTAATATGTGTAAGTTAGAAGAATATATAAAATCAATAAAGAATTTCAAGTTTGAAAATATAGTACTGGAAAAAAACGAAACACAATATTCAGCAAAAGTTACCGAAAAATTTATTGAAGAGAAGACAAGAGACTTTTTTAAGGACTCTAAATTAATAAAAGCAGGATCACAACAATACCCGGATTTTATTTTAATTTCAGATGAGGTTTATGAGAAATTGATCCCAAAAGATATTAAGGACTTTATTATTTCTCAAGAGAAACAAAAAAAATCCCCTCTTAAAAAAATTAAAGATTGAGCTGAGGAAACAAACAATTGTGACAATATAATTTTTATTGAAGTAAAATCTTGTAAAGGAAATCAATATCAATGTAATGATAGTTTCCCAACCCCTTTATATAATTATGTGTATTTTATGTTTGATAGAAAAAATGAAAAAGTAGTTATTTCAACAAGTCTTTTAATGGCTGAAAGAGAAAGAGAAAAAAGTGGATTTGATATCATAAAAAAATATGAAGAAGATAAAGAACAAATTAAAATTTGAAGAAATGAAAAGAAAGAAGAGTGAAGAAAGTTAGGCGTTACTTCAACCCCAAGAATGACATACTCAATAAAAACTTCATATGCCCATGCTCCAATAGAATGTTCCTCTCTTGAAAAAATTTTTTCTAAAGCAAAATTAATATAATTTATTTACAATTCCTTGAAAAAATCATCTTGCTTTATTATTTCTTTACATATTTCTTCAACAATTTTTGGAGGAACTGCATTTCCAATTTGTTTTATGGCCTTTTGATAAGAGACACATGAAAAATCAAATTTTCCAGGGAATGATTGTATTTTTTTTAGTTCATTTATATTCATGCCCCTTATATAAAAAATATTATTTTTTTTCATCAAAACAAATAATCTTGGTTGAAAAACATAGCCACTGTGAATTGTTTTGGAGGGATTAAAGAGATTTAATATTTGTATATGTGTTGGTGACTTTCTAACATCTCAAGAAATCTCTTTATCATTTATTTTGTGAATCAATCACGGATGAGGAGATCCAGTAATTTTTTCATCTGGAGAAACATCGACCCAATTTAACTCATTGTTATTTTTTGCTTTGTTTAAATATGGATAGTCTTTTAATTTAATCCTAATTGAATTTTCAAGAGATGGTTCAATTATTTTCTTTAAATTTGGAGAGTTATTTTTCTTTTTTGGAAAATCAAATTTTATACTTTTATTATTACCAACAAAAAAAACTCTTTTTCTTAATTGTGGGATACCATAGTCGCTCATAACAATAAGTTTTGGATCAATCATTGAATATCCAATTTCCTCAAACTCGTTGTTAATTAGAGTGGCAAAATTTGTTTCTCACTCTGTCCTCTTATCAAGTAGGCCTTTGACATTTTCTCCAATTATTCATCTAGGTTGTATTAGTTTTGTTGCTCTAACAAACTCATAAAATAATTTATTTCTACTATCTTTTTCATCTTTTTTGCCAGCATGAGAAAATCCCTGACAAGGAAATCCTGCAAAAATTATATCAATCTTTCCTCTTAATGATTCAAAGACAGAATCCTCAATATCAACAATTGACTTAGAACCTTTTAATGAAAGAAGATGTTTTGAATTTGGAAAATTTTTTTTATGAGTTTTTATTGCATCATTATCAAACTCAACAAAGTGTGTAACATTAAATCCAGCATTTTCTAATCCAAGCGTATCTCCCCCTGCACCTGAAAATAAACTTAAAGCATTATATTTTTTCATTTATTTTATTATAACATAACAAACAATTCAAGAAAAATATTCATTTATTCTAAACTACTTCACCAAAGCGATATCACTTGGAGGAAAAATGATTACAACGGAAGAGACAAATATAATTACTATATAAAATATAAAAATAAGTTTATCATTTATTGATATCTATTATTTCTTATATAAATATTATCCAAATTTTCCACCTATATAATCTTTTGTTTCTTTAGCTTTTGGATTATTAAAAATTTGTTTTGTGTCTCCATACTCAATTAACTTACCTTGATAGAAAAAGGCTATTCTATCAGATATTCTTTGTGCTTGTTGCATTGAGTGAGTAACCATTATAATCATATAATCCTTTTTCAACTTAACTATTAGATCTTCAATTTTTTAGAAGTCTCAGAATTATCTATTAAAATTACTGTAGGATTATTATTGTTGATGTTAT
>CAMZNW010000177.1 GCA_947313935.1 uncultured Mollicutes bacterium | reverse complement strand
GGTCACATTATAACATGAATTTCACCTGAATTAATCACCAAATTAATTCCTTTTAAAATGTTTATTTTATCAATATTTACCCATAAATTTTTAATTTCTAAATTTAACATAAAATCTCCTCTTCTTAATTATAACATTTATGATTAAAAAAAATAAGTATTATATACTTTTAATTATAAATGTTATAATTAAAAAAAATATAACAAATATTATTTGTTATATCCACCAATAATATGATCAATAACTGGAATTGAATTAACTTGTGTTTTACTTATTTTTATTGCTTCATTTATTAAAATAATTGCTTTATCTAAATTTAATTTATTATTATAATATATAATTGCTATTTCATCACCTTCATGTACATAATCACCTATTTTATATTTAATTTCTACTGAAACTTCATGATCAATTTTATCATTAGCAACAATTCTTCCTGCTCCTAAATACATTCCAGCTTGTCCAATTTTTATAGCATCCATTTCAAATATATATCCAGTTTTAGTTGCAAGAATTTTTTGAGTTTTTTTAGCTTTTCTTAAATTTTCAATAGCTTGAATACTTCCACCTTGATATTCTACAAACTCAATAAATTTATTATATGCTTCACCATTTTGCAATTTTTCATTAATAGCATCTAATGCTAAATTAGGATCATCAAATAACCCTGTTACTAATAAAAATTCTTGAGTTATTTTTACACATAATTCAGTTAAATCTGCTGGTCCATGACCTTTTAATGTATCAATTGCTTCTAATACTTCATTAGCATTTCCAATTTCAAAACCAAGTGGTTGATTCATATTAGAAATACATGCAATAGTTTTTCGTCCTACACCATTTCCAATTATAACTAATTTTTCCGCTAATATTTGTGCATCTTCTTTTGTTTTCATAAAAGCACCACGACCATACTTAACATCTAAAATAATAGTTTGAGCACCAGAAGCTATTTTTTTAGACATAATTGATGCTGCAATTAATGGAATTGAATCAACTGTTGCAGTTACGTCACGTAAAGCATATAAAATTTTATCTGCAGGAACTAATTTTTGTGTTTGTCCAACAATTGCAAGACCAATTTCATTGACTTGTTTAATAAAATCTTTATTATCTAATTCAATTTCAAATCCTTTTATTGATTCTAATTTATCTAATGTTCCACCTGTATGACCAAGTCCACGTCCAGACATTTTTGCAACTGCTAAATTAAAAGTAGCCAATAAAGGACTAAGTACCAAAGAAGTTTTATCACCAACACCTCCAGTTGAATGTTTATCAACTGTTGGAATTTTAATATCTTTTAAATCAATTACATCGCCAGAATTTACCATTGCCATAGTTAGATTAATAATTTCTTCATCATCCATTGATTGAAAATAAATAGCCATTAATAAAGCTGATATTTGATATTTCTCAATTGTTTTATTGGTTACTCCATTAATAAAATAATTAATTTCTTCTTTACTTAATTTGTTACCTTGCTTTTTTTGCTCAATAATATCTATAATATTCATTTTACTTCCTTAAAAAGATGTTTTTATTTTTAACGTGATGTTTTTACTGTTAATATTGCTACATCACGTTCTAATTTATTTAAACGTGCTTCAATTACACTTAAATCTACTTTATTTTCTACTTCTTCCATTGGTGATACTTTATTATTTAAATTCACTTCATCTAAATCTAATGTATTTGTATTTGTTTTTAATGCATTCATTTTTACTTTAAAATTTTCTTTTCTTAATTCTTCATTAACTTTTTTCAAATTTTTAATTTCTTCTTCAAAATATTCATAATCATCAATTATTGTATTTAATAAATCATCTACTTGTTCTTCATTAATACCACCAAAACGTTTCTTTTTGAATTTTGCATTATATATATCTTCCATTGTTAGTCTTGATTTTTGCATAATTACCTCCATTATATAATTTTATTATACTACTTTTTTTACAAAAAGTGTATATTATACTTTGATATTATTTTTCATTTTCTAGAAATTTTTCTAATGAACTTAATAAAATATCAATATCATTAATCGTAACATGATGAGAAAATGAAATTCGATAAGTTCGTTCACAACGATAATCTGATAAATTAATTGCTTTTAAAGAACGACTATATTTTGTAAGATTACTATCAGCTGATTTAGTTGATATAACAACACCTAAATCCATTAAATCTTTTACTCCTTGAATAGCTAATTTATCAATGTCAATAAAAATAGATACTACATTAGCATCAGAAGTTGCATTTAAGGAAATTTTTGGTAATTTAATTACTTCCTTTTCAAAATAATCTTTTACTAATTTTACTTGCGCTAAATATACATCTAAATTTTTACAAATTGTTTGAACACTTCTAGCAAAACCTGCTTGTGCAGGTAGGGATTGTGTTCCTCCACGTTGTCCATTTTCTTTATTTCCACCATAAATAATTTTAGTAAGTGCTAAATCTTTTTTTAGTATTACTGCTCCTACTGCCTTTGGCCCATAAATTTTATGTGATGAAATCGTTACTATATCTGGTACAAATGTTAAAGCTTTAACCTTACCTAAACCTTGAATCATATCAACCATAAAGATAATATTTGGATTATATGCTTTTGCAATATTATATAACTCTTTAATTGGTTGTTCAGTACCTAATTCATTATTAACATGCATAATTGAAATAAATTTTGTATTTGGTTGCAATAATCGTTTAAATTCTTCTATTTTTACATATCCATTTTCATTTATAGGTGCATGGGAAATTTTATTTCCAATTGCGCAATGTTCAAATACATCATATACTGAAGCATGTTCAAAATTTGATGTTATAAAATGAGAATTCTTAGGTATTTTATGCTTAATTGTTCCCATAATTGCTAAATTATTAGCTTCTGTTCCTCCTGAAGTAAATATTAAATCACAAGTTTGTTCAAGAGATAAAGCCTCTAAAATATCTTGATGACATTTTTGTTCTAAAATATATGCTTCTGGTACAGAACCAGGATTACCATATATATGTGTTGATACATCTACATATATTTCTAAAGTTTCTTTACTTGGAGGTGTTGATGCTGCATAATCAAAATATTTCATATTCCTCTTTTCATTATAATTATATCATAGATTTTACTTTACTAACAATTAAAAATTAAGTTTATTTTTAATACTACAATTTATAACTATAAAAAAAGATTTACTTTATTAAGTATATCTTTTTTTATAGTTATAAATATATTCTATATTTTAATAATACAAATTTATTTTTCGTTCTGGTAAATTAATTAATTTTCGTTCTAAATAATCATTAACATTTATTGGAATACAAATTTGTTCTGTTATAAATGTAATAGCATTATCTTCTAAAATACAATGACTATAAACAATATCCATATTATCACATAATTTTATATCTAATCCTTGATTTTTAAAAGTATTAACTAAATACATACGTGTATGATTTTTGGGCATATAAATAACACATCCTTCAATATTTTCACGTATTAAAATATTTTGTGAAAATATATGCTTTTTAGCAATTACAGTAATTGGTGCACTTATTAAATTTTTAACACATATAAAATCAATCTCTTGTTCATAATATTTATCCATAATTATATAAGTTAAATTTTTATCTTTATAATCTTGAATCATTTTATCCATATTTGAATAAACAATATACTCTTCATTTATGAATAAATTTTTTATATTGTAATTTAAAAAATGTTCTTCTGTTATTCCAATTTTACATGGCTTATTAGTTTCAAGATTAGCTAATTGTTTTATTGTTTCATGCCTAATTTTTTCTTGCTCAATTGCTTCATTATAAACTATTAATCCTGCTTTTGTTAATTTAAATTCTCTTGTTGAACGTTCAATAAGGTTGACTCCATAAAATTCTTCAATATTTTTAATTTTTTTACTTATTGTTGATTGGCTCATATTAAATATTTCACTTGTTTGAGAAAAACTATTTGTATTTACTACTGATTTAAATACTTCTAAATTCTCTAAATATTTCATTTTACCTCGCTATTATTAATTATCGTGAATGAAACCAAACCCCTTTTGGAGGGAAATTTACATATTTCCGTGGATTTACATTTAATGATGGACTCCAATAAGTAGTATTTGAAGCAATACTAAAATGTACATGATAACCTGTTGCAGCACCTGTCATTCCAATATAACCTAGTGGTTGATTTATTCCTAATTGTTTTCCGGTATGATAAACAGATGGTGATATCATATGTCCATAATATGTTACATAATTTTTACCGTCTACAACATGCAACATTGTTAAATAATTACCATTAATTGAATTATAACTATTATCTAATACTTGACCATTTGAACTTGGATAAATAGGTGTACCTGAATCATTTGCTAAATCAATTCCAGTATGAAAAGTAGTTCCAGATGTTGCCCATCCGCCAAATTCATTTGTAACAACACCTGAATTAATTGGTTTAATAAACCCTGAACCTGCATCAAGTGTTCCACAATCTACTCCATATACTTCATCACCTTTACAACCAGCTTTTTTTAATATTTCTAGTGCTTTTTTCTTACTTTCATATTCTACTTTAGCATTAACTGAAGCATCTTCATCTTTTTCTTTTTCTGAATTAAGTTTTTTTATTAATTCTTTAATATATTGTTCATTTAAATCTAATTGATGTTGCTTTAATATTAAATTATTTCGGTTATTTTGTAAATTAATTTTTTCATTTTTTAATTTTTCTTGTAAGTTTATTAATGCAATTAGCTCTTTTGAAGATGCTAAATTTAACTTATTTAAACCATTTATTGCACGAATAGCCTCTGATGCAGAATCTCCACCAAATAAAATTGATACTAAAAAATTAGTATGTCTACTTTGTTGAGTAGCAATTAATATTTCATTTGCACGTTCTTTTTTTATTGGTAATTCTTTTTCTAAAGTTGTAATTTCAGATAAAGTTTTTTCTATTTTTATATTTGTTTGTGAAATTTCTGCTTGTGTTTTTTGTTTATCTAAATCAATTTGTTTTAATTGTTGTGTTGTTGAATTTAAATCTGCTTTTTCTTTATTTAATTTATCAACTTTCTTTTGGTACTTTAAATCTAAACCTGCTACTTCTTCTTCTAAACCATTAACTGTTTGTGCTAATACATCTATTGGAATAATAGTTATAAATAACATAATAAACAACATTAATAATTGAACAATTTTTTTCATTATACTCCTTATTTTAAAATCATTATAATTTAACATTATATTTTGAATGTTTAAACATTATGTTGATTGTTGCTCCAATTGGTGTAGCAAGAATCATTCCAATTATCCCAAATAATTGGCCAAATATAATTAAACTTACTAATACAGTTAAAGGATGCAAATTTGTTGCATTTGACATAATCTTTGGTTGGATAAAATTAGCATCAATTATTTGTGTACCAAAAACAATAATTATTGCTAAAATAAAAGTTTTAAAACTAATTGATAATGCAATTATTAAAACTGGTATTGCTCCAATTATTGGTCCCAAATATGGAATAATATTAAATAATCCACAAAAAACACCAAATAAAAATGCAGCCGGTATCCCAATTATTGCTAATCCAATAGACACAACAATTGAAACAATTATTGATTCTATTAATACTCCAACTAAAAAACTTTTAATTGTTTTAGAAATCTCTAATACTATTTCTGTTATTTTATTAGCATGTTTTTTTGTTGTTAATGTAATTATTTTATTGGAAAATATACGTGAATCTTTTATCAAATAAAAACTCATTACATAAGCAATTAACATTTGAATTATAATATTAGTTAAACCTGAAATTCCACGTATTGCATAATTTCCTACTATTTTAACTGAACCAAACAACACATCATAATATTCTTTAATTCCTTGAATTGAAAATAATCCTGCAAATTGTTGATATAATATATTAATAATTGGTGAATCATTAATTCCAAATGAAATTAATATATTTTTAACATTCATTTGATAAGAATGAATAATATTTGGTGCATTTTTAATTAAATCTGTAAATTGAAATAAAATTAACGGTATTAATATAAAAACTATTGTTAACACAAAAAATATATTAATAATTATTGCCAATGAAAAAGCAAATGAAGTCGGAATTTTTAAATAATTTGAAAAAAATTCTCCTAATGGATACATCATCCAAGATATTATATAGGCAACATAAAATGGTATCAATGCAATAAATATGTTTTTCATTTTAGGTAATAATTGTACTTCTTTTAAAAAGAAAATTAATAATATTGCACAAATTAAATATAAAATTATGTTTAGCACTTGATAATTTACTTTATTTTTCATTTAACTCCTTTATTAATTCTTTTAATTCTAAATACTTTTTATTATAGATTGGCATTTCCATTAATTCTTTTAATAAAATAATTGTTTCTTCATATTGATTAATATAACCTATTGCTTTAGATATTTCTTCATTTTTTTTTTCTTTTGGTGCTTTAATCATAAATTTTTCATTACTTAATATTTTTAAAGAACGAATTATCTCTTCTTGAACTTTATTTAAAAAAGCATTTAATTTATCTATTTTAACTTTTTTATTAACTGTACCATTAGTTGCAATATGAATTGTTACTAAATCAATTACACTTGAAATAACATCTTCTTTTATTGGTTCATTAATTTTAATATCTTCTAATTTTGCAATTTTACTTAAAATGTCTAATTCAATTACATCAAATTCTATCGTTGTTTCAATATAAATAGTTAATAACAATGAAGGTTTTATTTCATTTTCTTGACGAATATTTCTTATCTCTGTAATTATTTCTTTTATTTTTTTAAAATTATCAATTTTTTTATTTAAAAATTCATATTCAATTGTTCTAGGCCAACTTGTTAACATAATTGAATCAACGTTTTCAATTTGAGTATATATTTCATCAGTCACAAAAGGCATAAATGGATGCAGCATTTTAATAATTGCAATATTAACTGTACGTAATACTAATTTTGTCTTACTCACAATATCTACATTAGAACTTGTTAATGATACTTTAGAAATTTCAACATACCAAGATGAAAAATCTTCATATATAAAATTATATAAACTACGTGCAACTTCTCCAAATTCAAATTTATCCATCATTATATTTACATGTGTTATTACATTATTTAATTCATATAATATATATTCATCTGCACTATCTAAATATTCAAAATATTCTCTTAGTTCTAACTCTACTACTTCAACTGTATTTAATAATACATAACGCGAAACATTCCATATTTTATTAATAAAATTCCATGTTGCATCTAATTTTTCTTCTGAATAACGTAAATCTAATCCTGGAGAAGAATTAGTTGTTAAAAAAAATCGTAATGCATCGGCTCCGTGTGAATTAATAACATCTATTGGATCTATTCCATTTCCTAGTGATTTAGACATTTTACGACCATCTTCAGCTCTAATTAAACCATGAATTAAAACATCAGAAAAAGGTTTTTGATCACTAAATTCTAGTGATTGAAAAATCATTCTTGAAACCCAAAAAAAGATAATATCATAACCTGTTACTAGAACATTAGTCGGAAAAAATTTACTCATTTCTGGATTAGTTTTTGACCACTTTGTTGTTATTAAAGGCCATAATGCAGAAGAAAACCATGTATCCAAAACATCTTCATCTTGTATATAATTATCATCTTCTGGTGGTGTTTCAGAAACTAATATCTCTCCTGTTGTCTTATGATACCATGCAGGTATTTGATGTCCCCACCATAATTGACGGGAAATACACCAATCACATACATTTTCCATCCATGTACTAAAAGTTTCTTCAAAACGAAAAGGAGTAAAAATAATTTTATCAGTTGTCTTTTGAAATTCTAAACTTTTTTGAGCTAATTTATCCATTTTTACATACCATTGCTTAGATAACAATGGTTCAACAATAACTCCTGTTCGTTCTGAATGACCAACATTATGAATATGTTCAACAATTTTCACTACTAAATCTAAATCTTCTAATTTTTTTATATAAGCTATTCTACAATCAAAACGATCCATATTTTCAAATTCAAAGGCATATTCATTCATTGTCCCATTAAGATTCATTACAATTGGCATTTCTAAATTCAAACGTTTACCAACCTGATAATCATTCGGATCATGTGCTGGAGTTATTTTTACAACTCCTGTTCCAAAATTCATATCAGCATGTCGATCTACTAAAATTGGAATTAATTTATTTGTTCCTGGAATATATACTTGTTGATTTAATAATTTTTCAACTCTTGGATCTTCTGGATTAATGATTAATGCTACATCCCCAAAACAAGTTTCTGGACGTGTTGTTGCTACTTCAACAAAACCACTTTGATCAGCAAGATAATATTTCAAATGATAAAATTGCCCTTTAACTTCTTTATGAATTACCTCAATATCACTTAATGCTGTTTGTGCTTTTGGATCCCAATTAGTAATTCGATATCCGCGATAAATATATCCTTTATTATATAAATCAACAAATACCTTATTAACTGCTTGATTTACATCTTTATCTAAAGTGAATTTTTCTTTTGAATAATCTAATGCTAATCCTAATTGTTCCCATTGTTCACGAATTTGATCTGCATAATCATTTTTCCATGACCAAGCATATTCTAAAAATTTTTCTCGTCCTATTTCAAAAGATGATATTCCCATATTTCGTAATTTTTCATCAACTTTAGCCTGTGTTGCTATCCCTGCATGGTCCATTCCAGGTATAAATACCGTCTCATATCCCATCATTTTTTTATATCTTATTAAAACATCTTGTAAAGTGGTATCCCAAGCATGTCCTAAATGTAGTTTTCCAGTAACATTAGGTGGTGGAATTATAATTGAAAATGGTGGTTTATTACTAGTAATATCAGCTTTAAAAACTTCATTTTTACACCAGCTTGCATAACGATTTTTTTGTACCTTTAAATGATCAAATTTTTTATCTAATTCCATATTTACCCCTTTTACCAAAACTCATTACTTATAGTATAACATAATTTAATAAAAAAAAATAACCAATA
>CAMZNW010000176.1 GCA_947313935.1 uncultured Mollicutes bacterium | reverse complement strand
TTGATAGTACTTATTTACACATTGAAGAGTGGGAGCTTACCGATAAAAGGCACGCAGTACATGAAATATTGAATGGGTGCGTTCTTGGAGAAAAAAAAAAAAAAAAAAGAGTACTACCTACATTGAGCAAACAACAAAAGACTTACTTATTTTGAATATAGAGTTGAACTACTTAAACAGATCATTTCATACAATGGGAAGTTTAGACTACAACAAACAGGTAAAGAAGTTAATGGTTATGTGAGATACAAACAAATCGGTGGTGATGGATGAATAACACAAGCTGCTAACTATAGATTACCAATTTGATATAAGAGAGTAAATACAGGTATTTCTTATGAAGAATTGATAAAAGAACTTGGTATTAAATGAACCAAAGAGTTCTCAGATGAATTAACAGTCCATATGAATGCTTTTTATGAAGATAATTGAACTTCATTTAATCATGAGTACTCTTTATCATTAAGAGATAATAGTGATTGAACTGAAGGTCTTTATTGAAAGAACAAACAACATGCAACATTCTATAAAAAGAAAGCAAGTTTCTCAGGTATTATTAAAAAAGAAGTTCAAGAACAAACACTTGAAAAAGAACACCCAATGATACCAATAATGAGATACCTATTTGGTGAAGTGAAAAGTGTTGATTTTACTCAAGGTGTTAAAAAACAACATAATCCATTATTTAATAATTATGATAAAGATGAATTATATAATGAGTTAGATGAAACTTACTTTGATGACCCACAAGAGAGGTATGAGGCTGAAGAGGAAATAAAGGAATTACTAAAAAGAAAAATAAGTATTGAAGAGTTTAAAACATGTAGAGGAACCCAATCAATTACCACACCAGTTTTATCTGCAATTGAAAAATTAGGTTGATTTAGAAAAGACTGATGTTTAGAAAAAGATAAACATGGTTATTTTCCATTATTAGACAATGAAATTGATGATTGAATTACATGGGATTATACTTGAAGAAAAATGACTAATGACATAATAGTCATTAAACCAAATGAAGTTGATTTAAAGTCCTTTAAAGGGTGTTTAAGAGCGTTTAAATGACCTAATGAAGGGAACAAAAGTAAGTTCAAAGAAAGAATTCAATTATTGCTTGATGGTGGTGTAGATTTTAGAATTGTTTTATGAGATAATAAATATGGAAATAGACAAATTGAAGTCATTATAAAACACACATCCATTGCCACTATTAATAGTAAGGTTGAAGCACATGATGACTATGTTGCATGACTACCAAATAATAGTGAATTGAAATACAAAATATATGGACTAAGTGGTGCAAAAGTCTCTTATTATAAACCACCAAAAAAGACAAATGAGATAGTAATTGTTGAAGGTGTGTTTGATGGACTTGTACCATTAAATGGAAAAAGTGTTATTTTCTTACAAAATCAATTAACCAAAAACAAAGTTAAACTACTTAAGAATTACTTCTATGCTAAAGGTTATAGAAACTTAACTTACTTACCTGATAATGATGATACAATGAATGATAACATGTTGGTGGTTTATAACAATCAATTCTTATCAATTAATCATGATTTACTAAAGGTTATTAAAACAAAAAATCTTAAAGACTTGTATGATCTTTGAGAAAGTTATAAAAAATAAGAAATAATGTGATATAATAAGAATGTTGAAAGCATTAGAACAGCTTAATCACATAAAATAAAAGAAAGAAAAGGTACAGAATATGAATGAACTTAAAAAACAAATTAATAAATTTACAACTAACAAATCACCAGCAACTGTTTATGTTAGTAATAAGAATAAAAAGGAAAAACAACAAGAGATTAAAAACTCGTTAGTTGATTGATTTATCACACAACTAATTAAGGATAATTGTGTAATCACATTTGATAGCCCACCAGAAGAAAAGAATAATCTTGAAGATAAATGATTTCACACAAAAGTCCTTTATACTTCACCTGCTGATAAAACATTCAAAGCACTTGATTCTAATTTTATCAATAAAACAATTATTAAAAATGCTTACTCATTAAGTGATAACCAATTATTTGACTATATTGAATCAGGAACACCATTAAGTGAAGTTTCACTATCATTTGCTCTTAAAGATAGATTATGAGCATTAAAGAATGTGGCTGAAGTCTTTGAAGTTGGTGCTACTTCAAATGATTTACTTAAGTATAATGAAAAAGTGATAAGAGATGCTTACAGCATTTGTCCTATTGGGCCAGCACTTGAAGATTTTTGAAGAGATAACTATAGAAAGATTAAAGAATTGACTGAAAAGATTGATAGTGTTAAGTTTAAAGTTGATGGAGCAGGTAAAATCCTTACATACAACTATTTTGACACTAATGGTAAAGTGAATAAAGAAAGAGATAAAACAACTGAAGAAGATAGTGGTGATGATACACAAACAATATCACTATATGAAGCACTAAAACAAGCAATTAAAGATACAAAAAACATTAAACATGAAGATAACTTTAACCCACTAACATTAGCAGCAGATACTTCCTATTTTGACTTCTTGTCTGATGAAGATAGAGACTTATTAAAATGAATAGTTGAAGTATCACAATATGCTGCTAATGAAGCAGACACAGAAAATAGCACTTGAGTGTTAAAAAGACTTAAAACCATTATTGAGGATAATAATTTTAATTATGATAATGTGTTATCTTCAATGATTGGAACAACA
>CAMZNW010000175.1 GCA_947313935.1 uncultured Mollicutes bacterium | reverse complement strand
TAACAAATGTAATTGCTGATTTGGAAAATAATTCTTATCCGTATGCTGTTAAAAAAGTTATTTCTAATATAGAATTTGATAAAGCAGTTGTTGTAAAAGATATTTTTGATGTTGATGAAAAATATCTTTTAGCTATTAGTTCTGCTTTAGGTGGTAGAATAAATGAAATAATAATGCCGAATATTTCTACAATAAAACGTGCAATTAAATATTTAAAGGATACAAGTAATGGACGTGCTACTTTTATACCAATTAATGATGTTCGTCAATACAATGTAGATTCTAAAATAATTCAAATATGTAAAAAAAATCCTGGTTTTATTGGATTTGGATATGATTTAATTAAATTTGATGAAAAATATACTTATGTTTTTAATAATTTATTAAAAACAACAATTATTGTAAATAATATTGACGAAGCAAACATTTTATCAAAAGCTATTAATAATCGGTATCGAATAATTACTTTAAGTGGCGATGTTGTATCAGCTGGTAGTACAATTACTGGTGGTTATGTAAAAAAAATTAATACAATGTTAGCTAATAAAAATAAACAAGATTATGAAAAAGAATTAAAAAATTTAGAAAGTATATTTTCAAATTTAGTTGTAACAATACAAGAATTAGAAAAAACTTACCAATCTAAACGTCTTGATGTTGAAAATAAAAGTCAATTGATTAGTCAATTAGAAAGTAATAAGAAATTACAAGAATATCAATTAAAAGATTTAACTCCAAGTAATGATATTGTACCTGAATTGAATAATATAAATTTAGAAAAAGATTTAGCACATTTACGAAATCAATTAAGTGAACAAACTATTAATCAACAAGATATTAAATTTGTATATGATGCTATGTTAGAAAAACAACAAGATATAAATTATCAATTACGTGAGAACAATGAAAGTGTTAGAATAGCTGAAAAAAAATTAAATGAATATAAAATTAAAATGTCACGTTTAGAAGTAACTTTAGATATGTGTTTGAAAACTTTATCAGAAGAATATAGTTATACATTTGAAAGAGCATATGAAAAAAGTGAAAAAAATATTGATTTAGATTTATATGAATTGGAAGTAAATAAAATTAAAGGTAAAATAAAAACACTTGGAATAGTAAATCTTGATTCAATTGAAGAATATAACAAAGTTAAAGAACGTTTTGATTTTATGGATAAACAAAAAAAAGATTTAAATTTAGCTGTTGATAAATTAATGGAAATAATTAATAAATTTGATTATATAGTTATTGAACAATTTGAGAGTGTTTATACTAAATTACGTAGTGAATTTCAATTAATATTTAAGGAATTATTTGGTGGTGGTACTGCAGATTTAATTTTAACAACTCCTAATGATTTATTAATAACAGGAGTAGAAATAGTGGCTCAACCACCTGGAAAAAAATTACAAACAATTTCATTATTAAGTGGTGGAGAAAAAGCATTAACTGCAATAGCATTATTATTTTCAATTTTAAGAATTAGAACAGTACCATTTGCAATATTAGATGAAGTTGAAGCGGCATTAGACGAAGCAAATGTAAAACGGTATGCTAATTATATAAAAACATTTAGTGAAAAAACGCAATTTTTAGTAATTACTCATCGTCAAGGAACAATGGAATTAGTTGACAATTTATATGGTATAACAATGGCTGAACGTGGTATATCAAGTGTAGTATCAGTAAAAATGAGTGAGGTGGATAAAGATGTTAAACAAATTTAAAGAAACATTAGCATTTGCAAAAATGCATTATGGAATTGGATTAAATCAAGCATTTAATGATTTTTCTAATTCTTTTAATGGATTGTTTATAGATCGAGAATTTTTTGATGCAGAATTTTTTGAGGAATTAGAAGAAAAATTAATTGAATTAGATATCACACCTAATTTAGCAATTAATCTAGCTATGAATATTGAAAAAGAAATATTTAATCAACGTATTAATAAAGAAACTTTTCAAACAATTCTTTATGAAAGTATTAAAAAATACGCAAATTTTCAAACAAATAATAAATTAGATATTATAGATGATCAATTAAATGCTTTTTTAATTGTTGGAATTAATGGGGTTGGAAAAACTACAACAATAGCTAAACTAGCTAATATGTATTCAGATAAAAATATTGAATTAGTTGCAGCAGATACTTTTAGAGCAGGTGCCATTGAACAATTATCTACTTGGGCTGAACGTTTAAATTTACCAATAACAAAAAGTTATCAAGGACATGCTCCAAGTGCTGTAATTTATCAAGGTTTAGAATCTGCAATTAAGAATAAACGTGATATTTTAATTTGTGATACTGCTGGTAGATTACATAATAAAGATGATTTAATGATGGAATTAGCTAAAATACATAGAATTTTTGCTAAAAAATTAGTTAATGTAGATTATAATTTAAAAACTATTTTAATATTAGATGGTACAGCTGGAAAAAATACATTAAGTCAAGCA
>CAMZNW010000174.1 GCA_947313935.1 uncultured Mollicutes bacterium | reverse complement strand
CCTTCACTATGTTCAACTCCAACATTAAAAGCATCTATTTGACTTAAGACATCTCCATTCTTATTTGTGAAAGCTGTAGGATGTATTTCACTATTTATTTCTTTATATCCAACTTCATATTTACTATGCACATTTTCTATCATATGATTTTGAAATTCATGCTTTATTATTCTTATCGTTTCATGATTTAAATATTTATTTATATCTAATTTATTATTTTCTAATAACTTATAAAATACTTTATGGAGAGTATTTATATTTATATTTACTTGCGTTGCCAACTCTTCTAAAAATTTATTGTACGAAAGATTTGTTATTATAATTTTCGGAACATTCATTTCTTTTTGTGGAATAAATTCACCCGTTTTTTTATTTAATTTTTCTATTTTAGTTTTTATTATATTTTCATTTAGTGAATTATTTTTCTCTAGACTATCATAAAACAATCTTTCTATATCTGTTTCACTTTTAAATTTATATTCTAATATTACTTTTTTATTTATTTCTTCCCACAATGTTTGTAATTTTATATAGTTTTCTTTTCTTATATTTACTTTTGTTCCTTTTTCAGTACTTGAGCCAACTTTTCCTGGTTTTAATATTTTATCTAAGGGATACAAATCATTTAGTTTTTCTAGTCCTTTTTCTTTATAATCTTTATTAAATTCTATAATTTCTTCTTTTATTATCTTTCCTAATACTTCATTTTCATCAACTATATCATATTTTTTCATTATAGCTTTTATTTTTATATCTTCTAATTTAGAAGTATTTTCACTTTGAATAGTACTATTATTAATTTCTGATATTAATTTATTCGTAAATTCTTTTTCAGTGAAATCTACATAATAATTTAAATAAAATTGTTCTTCTTTTTCTCTTTCCATATATTCATTTACCGGTATTCTTAGACCTCTTCCTACTTCTTGCAATTTTGATGTTTCACTTCCACTACTTCTAAGTTTACATATTTGAAATACATTAGGATTATCCCATCCTTCTTTTAAAGTCCATTTACTAAAAATAAATCTTCTTACATTATTCACATCTAATAAACCTTCTTTATCGTGAAGTATTTCATTTATCTCTTTTTCAATCTTTTCATCTTTTGAAGTATTATCTTTAGAAAAATAACCACCATGTACTGCTCTTAAATCTCTTAATGAGTCTTTTAAGTAATTTATATAAAATTCATTTGTTTCTATTTTTAATAATTCTTCTACTTCATATTTTATTACCTCTTCTACATATTTAGCTATTTCTCCATCATTATTTTCGTTTCTATATGAATCTATACTATCTATAAAAAATAATGTTATAGGTTTTATCTTTACATCTCTTGTTAACAGTTTCTTCTCTAACTTAAAATGATTATGTATCGTTTTTTTGACCATAGATTGCCAAATAATGGAAGAATAAGAATAAGGGTTTATCGTGTCTCCTTTTGACATTTCCAATCCATTACTCAATACTACTTTTGATTTATTCAAATTCTCTATAGTTAAATTATTTATTTTAGAATGTATTATATTTAAATCTTCTTTACATTGTAATTTAAATTTTTTTTTCTTACCATTTTCATTTAATTCAAATGTTATTTCTTTTCCATCAGATTCCACAAATTTAATTAATGCATTTTCGCCATCTTTATATTCTTCTACATATGTAG
>CAMZNW010000173.1 GCA_947313935.1 uncultured Mollicutes bacterium | reverse complement strand
TTGTTTAGTTGGAAAAAAGAAATAGAAAACAAAAAACGGAAAACAAGGAAGAAATGTTAAACGTTTTATATGATATCAAAGAAAGCATAGCAGTTCATGAAACTAAATTAAATAACTTAGAATACAGGGTAGAAAAACTAGAAGATAAATCTTTCTATAATAATTAAAATAAAAATTAAGTGATATGATGGTTGGTATTACAAAGGAGAAAAGAAATGAAAAAAATAATAACAGAATTAAAAAATGAATCAAATGAATCAATTGAAGTTGTTGAATTTTTTGAAATAGATGGAGTTAAGACTCCTATAAAGAGTATTAATGGAGCAGGTGGTGGAGCACAGTTTGCTGATGGAGTAAATGTTTATGATGTTAATTGAGATGATAAGATGCAAACACTATCAAATTTAACAGTAATCAAGGAAGTTATTGGATCAGAAGTTTATGGTCCAACGGTATGAGACTTTGATATTGAAGAACTTAAAAAAGTAAGAATGATTACTGTTACAAATAAAAGTAACGTAACAGGTAGTGCTTTAGTAGCAACATTTGTTTTTACAAACAATGATATTGATGCACAAATAGAAGCTGGTGCAACAATAACTGCCTATGCTAATATTTCTTTTGCAACAGATGGTGGTTATCCGAGATTAGCCACCTACACAATTAATTTCGATTTAAGTGTTGGATATGCATCATTTGGTTACCATGAATCTGAACAAGATATGTGATTCTTTAAAGTTGACAACAAGGATGTAATCACATTTTGAGGATAGTTAATATGTGTAAATAGACATTTTTAAGAGAAGAAGAGAAGGAGAAAAAAAACATGTTCTTTAATAACAAAAACAAAAACATTAATAAGCAAGAACTAAGAATTGAAGTTAGAGAGGATGAAAAGTATAATCCGCTAAACCAAATCTTTGAAACTCTTAAAGAGATCAAAGAAGACCGCTTGAGAAGTGATGCTAAATTTGAAAAAATGTTTGATGAGTTTGAAAGAAAGTATGATAAGCTTGAAACAAAAATAAATAAAAATACATTAGATATTGCTATCATCAAAGAAAAAATAGAAAAAGAGACCACTTAGGCCTCTTTTTTTGTTTGTTCATTAATTTTTTATAAAAATAATCGAATTTTATGTTATAATTTATAGCTTTGTTTTTATGTTATAATTATAGTATGGAAAATGATAATAAAAGCAATGCAGAATTGCTAAAAAAGGATAATAATAGTAGCGGAAACTACTCATCAACTAAAAACAATAGTAGTAAAGGAGAGGCAAACAAGGACAAAAATTCAACAGTGATACCAACATCAAAAACACAAGCAGAAATAATTGGTGGAAAACAAGGTAAAGCCGGTGAAAAACAAACAGAAGAGGCCTGAAAAATGATGGATGCATTATCAAAAGCATTAGCTCAAAATGATCTTGGATCACTCGGTGATAAAGTTAAAAGAATAAATGATTCTTTTAGGGATGATCTTTTGAGTGCCAAAGATCAAGCGATTGCTACAGGTGTAAAAGATTCTCAAAAGATATTCACACAAAAAGCACAGATGAACTTTATTCATAACTCTCTTGATAATAATCAAGCGCTAGAAATAGATAGAGCACTAAATAATTCCATTAATAAATTTATTGGTAAACAATCTAAAAATAAAAGTTCAATAGCAGCATCAGTAAGTAATTATGGTGAAATGGTTGGTGATGTTATTCAATCACCAAGACTAGGTGAAGAACTTGGTAAGATAGTGAAAGAGAAATATAGTCTTAACAAAAAAGATATGGATAAATGAGAAACTGCATTTGATAAGATAAATGAATTTACTAGTTATGATAATATGGGACTTTTATATGATAGTAGTGATTATAAAAGATATGATAATGGAACACTTATTGGTGGAATTAGTGATGAATGAGCAAATTCTTTCATCGATGAAAAAGCAAGAAAATTTTCAGAAAAAGGTTGATGAGGAAGAGCTTGAAGTAATACAACTGACTTTTTAGAAATGGTAGCAATAGCGACAAATCCATTAGTATGGGTTGTTGATATTGTACTTGGAATTGGAGGATCTATATTTGGTTCTGATGACCCTTGAAAATCTTTAAATGAAACAGCTGCTTTAATAAAAGATAAAGGCGAAGGTCTTTTTGGAGGTGGAAAAGGAGATGAGTTTGATAGCTTCATTGATGATGTTGATTTCAGTAGTATTTCACCTAGTGACTCAATAAAATTAGTATCTTCTTCATCAGGGATTAATGAAGATATTATTAATGATACTTACAATGAGAGCAAGCATAATATTAATATTAGTGAAAGTAGTAATCATATTAATAATATTAAGAATAATATTAATGAGACAAATAATACTTTAGATGAATTTAGTGTTGAGATAACAAATAGTATCATTGATACTATTGATCAAAAAACAAAAATAGAAGAAGCAAATCAACAAGTAGACAAAGGACCTATTTATCAAAAAACTAATAAAAATAATGAAATGATAAATAAACTTGTTAAAGAAGAACTACAAAATACATATTATTATGATGTTAATAGTAGCATTTCAACAGTTAATAACCCTGTTTCTAAAAATACTATTAGAGTAGAGGAAACTCCAGAAGAAATAAATGATGCTATGGAATCTTTAACAAAAAGGTATAGTAAAGTTGAATATGTATCACCAGAAATAAGTTTTTCAAAATTATTTGGTTCTGGTTTAAATGGGTCAAGAGAAGGGACAAAGACCTATGCTTCATTAATGAATAATAAAGTTAAAAATAATGATTTAACTATCATATAAGAAAGGAATAAAAAATGGAATTTGAAAGAAAAAACAAACTAACAAATCAATTAAAAAATTATAACAAATCAATCAATAGTAATCTTGATTCTTTAGTTGCTTCAAATGTAGAAGAAAACAAATTTAATCCACCTAACATTGCTAAAAAAAATGTTAATGATTATATTAGTACTAAGTCAGAAGAAGACCAATTGAAAGAAAAATTAAATAATGATATCGCTGTATCAAAAACACTTGTTACAACACAAAAGCAAAGTGAACAACAAAAAATTGCCGAAGAGGCTGCAAAAAAGAAGGAAAAACAAGATAGAAACTTTATTATTAAACTTCTTGATGATCTTAATAAACCTTTTAATTCAATAATCGGTGGTCTTCAAGGAGTCGTTGCTTATAATGATGATAATTTTGATGGTAATATATTTGAAAGAATTGGTGAAGGAATTAGATATGGTTGATCAAGTAAAGAAGATAAAGAAGGAGAACAAATTATAAGTGGTTCTTCATTAATGCATTCTATTTTCACAGGTAATGGTGATGTTTCTAATTGATCAGGCCTATCTAGATTAATTATTGGTTCAATACCATTAATAACTCTTGGGTTTTTAGATCCAGTTGCAGCTGGTTTTGATGCCTTAGCAGCTTCAAACATGACTACAAAAATGATTGCAAAAGTTGGAGGAACTATTGGATCAATGCACTATAACCTTAAGAACGGAAGAAAAGCATTTAGTGCAATTGATTCCACTGAGTTATTTAAAGACATTCCTTTAGAAAAAATTAGTGATGTTCTCTCTGAAGTTGGTGTTGTTAATGAAAAAGTATTAAAAGGAAGGATTTTTAATACTGTTAATGAGATATCTCCTAAAGAGTTTTATATATACAAAAAAGGAATAAAAAAATATAAACAAACAGTAAGAAAACAAGCTAGAGTTCTAAAAGATTCTTTTTATGAAAATAAGACAGTGTTTTCAACAGCTAAAACTAAAGTTAATAGTGTTATGAATGAAGTAAATAAATCAATTGTTTCAAGAATAGAAAAAGCTCTATCTGAAGATGACGCTGAGTTTTTTAGAGAACTTCCTTCAACTTCAGAAACATTAAGCACTTTATTACCAAAAGAATCTTTTGATAATGATGCAATATTACTTCATAATGTTGGAAACATTTGAAAAAATGATCAAGGAAAATTTGAAATGATAAGTGCTTTAAATAAGGATTTATTTAGAGCGAGTGAAGTGCCACAAAAAATATCATTCTTAGATGTAATTAAGAAATTACATGGTGAAGAACTTGGAAATGTTGGGACAACATTTTATGCGTTATCTCCGGAACAAATGACTGAACAAGTTTTACTTGCAATGAGATCAAATGCTTTTGTTGACCAAAAAGAGTTAGAAAAAACAATTTTTAAAAATGTTATTGATAATCCTTTATATAAAACTTTGACAAAAGAATTACAAGCATCTAAACAAGTTGGAACAATTAATGATTTAGTAAAGAGTAAATTAGGTTCTTTAAGAAAGGAATTACTATCTTTAAAAGAAGAAAAAGGAAAAGGAATTAAAAGCAAACAATTTAAAAAATTATTCAAAGAAACAACAAAGTATGAAAAATTATGAACAGATCTTGAAGACCTACAAGCTGTAAAACATTGACAAAATAAAGATAAAGAAGCGATGCCTAATTTCTTACTTTCAAAAGATGAATCTATCCTTAGACAAGCACACAAATTAATAAAAGAACAACAAGAAGTATTGATGCGACATTTTGATTATAATATGAATCAAATTTATCTTAATAAGGCAGCTTTCAAAAAAGAAATAAATAGTCTTAATAAAGACTTTGAAGATTTAAGTAAATTAAAAGTTAATTCACCATTAATAGATCAAAAAACAGCAAGAGAAATAAATGTTGAACTTAATAAAATATCTGAAGATTTAAGTGTTATTAATAATTTAAAAACACAATCTCAAAGAGAAAAAGTATTTAATAATGCTATTAAAGATGCTAAAAAGGAAATTAAGAAACTTTCAAAACAAGAAAATGTTGATCCTGAAGACATTAAGTTTTGAAATGATAGTTTAAATGACTTTGAAAAATCAAAAAGTGAAGTAACTGGTGATATTAATAGTGATTATATTAAAAATAATTCTACAAAAAATCAAAGAGAAAGAATAGATAAATTCTTTAAATCAACAAACTTTGGTGATAGTGTAGATAATCTTTTTGATAGATTAAAAGACCTTGAGCAAGATATGAAATTAGCAGGTATTAAATCATCAGATGATTTAATAAAAAGAACTAAAGAACTAAGAACAAATGTTTCATATTTAAAAAGAAGAGACAACTTATATTTTAAAAATGCAGATTTAACAAAAACCATAGACACAATTCATGATGAAATTAATGAAGTATCAAAAGAACTAGAAAATATTGGTACTACTGATGAAAGAACTATCGCTTTAAAAGATTCAATTAGTAATATTAGTGATGAGTTTGATGGAATTAATGATAGAGTTACTAAGTTCTTTAACAGCGATGCATCTATTTTAAGAAAACAACAAATAGATTTTATGGAATTGCAAACATTATTAACAAAAATAGGGTTATCTCAACTAAAAGTTGATAAAAATGAATGAAATACAATACTTAAAAAAATTGAAACAAAACTAACAAAAACACAAGGTTTCTTGAAAAAGTCACAATTACATCATATGGATGCAATTAAATTATTTGATGAGTTAGGAAATGTGGAAAAATCTTTTGACCACATCGCTTCAAAGTATATAGAAGCAAATAGTATTAGTGATATTGGTAAAGGAAGAAGCTACTCTCTTGATGAACATTTTACTAACCTATTCAATGATGAAACAGTAAATAGTGTTGATGATCTTAACGATAAACAAATAGCAACATTAATGGAATCATTAACAAATAATAATCCTACTAAATCAGATATCAATGATTTAAAAAATGTATTAAAAGTGTATGAAAAAGAGTTAAAATCTGAAACAGACAGTATGAAAGATGATTTATCTAAAATTGGTGATATGTATAAAGAAGCACTTAAATCAACAGGTAATAATACTAAATTTGGTCAACTTGTAGAGAAATTAAATAGCTCTATTGATGATCTTGGATTCTTTGAAAACTTAAAGAAGACAATAAGTGAAATAAGAACTGGTAAAAACAAAACTGATGGTGTATTTTGAAATGACTTAAATAATGTTTATACAAAACAACCAGTTAGTACAAAAGACATAAAATCAGATTGAAAAAACGAATTGAGTGATATCAAAGAAAAAACTAGTGAAAAAGAATTATTTAAAGCAAGTAAAGCAAAAGCAATAACACAAGATGAAAGAGAGTTGTTAATCCAAAAAAGAATTCTTAAAAGGTTTATTAATATTGATAATGCTACTGATAATATGAAACACTTTACCAATATTAACTACGCAAAAGGGATAAATGGTGAATTAACACCAGAAGCTAAAATATTATTTGATACTGTTGAATCAATCATTGGAATAAGTCCTGTTGATTTAGTAGAATCAGGAACAATACCTGTCGTTAATAAAGGAATAATAGAAGGAGCTAAATCTCTAATTAATCTTGGAGGTGGGACTAACTTAATTTATAATAAAAAGCTTAAGGAGCTTGTTTCTCAACTTAATGCGGCTAAAAGTCTTTCTTCATCAATAGTTTATGATTCAATAATAGGGAATAATATATCATTAGATTCTAGAACAATTGGAGAATTTGTTGATAGCTTCGGTAATGGAATTAGTGATGAATTAAAAAATGAAATTAAATCAGTTACACCACAACAAATTATTAAATTAATTAAAGATAAACAAAATAGTTACAGCGATTTAGTTAATAAAGAGATGTGAGGAACAAAAGGAAACTATCAAGCAAAGGTTATAAATCCAAATTTATTAGATAAGGAGAAAAAAATAAAGATAACATCTTCAGGTAAGAAGAAAAAAAGAGTTGGTAATGATCCTTTTAGTAAAAAACTTAGTGAAGGTAATATTGTTGGATCTGTTTCTAATATTAATGATTTATTTACATCTGGTGTATCTGAAAATAGGGTTGAACAGTTTATAAATAATATCATAAGATATGAAGGTTATGAACCTTATATCCGTGCAAGAAATAAAAATAAGTGAGCAAGCAAGGAAGAAATGATAAAAGCAATATCCAATAATACTCTTAAACTTTCTCCTTCAGGGATAGTTCAAAAATTACAAAAAGATGGGAAGCAAGAGTTCACAAAGTTATTGAAACATTATAAATCAGTCAACATTACAGACTTAATTACAAAATACTTAAATGAATTACCAAGTGCTCAGTATGAAAAAACAATAAAAGATTTATTTAATATTAGTGAATCAACAAAAATGAGTGATGTAAAAACAATCAGAAAAGATATTTTATCAACTTTAAAAACAGATGATATTAGCAAAAAGATTGAGCAAGTTGGTGAATTAGATGAAGAATTAAAAACAGGTATTTTAAAAATTATGGATAAACCTATCGAAGATCTTATGTTTAATCCTAAGATTGATAATAATAGAGTGTATACGAAGAGAGATTTTTCAGAAGGTAATCTATTTTTAGAAAATAATATTGTTACAAACTTTAGAGCTATTGAAAATGCAATGGGTGTTGTTAATGAAGTTACTGGTATATGAGATTTATTTAAAAATAATGCTATTAAAGTAGCAGAAGACATTTTTGCAAGAGATAAAGATAGGTTTGAAAAAGTTTCTAGTTCATGATTAAAATCAAAGTTAGAAGAATTTATTTCTTTAGGAGCAACAGGGTCAACTGGGAACTACCATGGGGAAATAAAAAATTTTACTAAAGACGAAGCTGTTAATAAAGTTATGCAACAATTTAACGGTGAATTAGATAAATTAAAAAGAAAAATAGATTCATCTGTTGATAATAAAAACTTTTATATTGATAAGAAATTATTTGAAATAATGGATAAACAAAAAGTTAAATATGAAGAACCGTCAAAAATATTACGTGAATATGATAGAGCTACTACATGATTCAAGAAATTTACATTAGCTAGCCCAGCATTCTTGTTTAAAAATATGGTTGGAAATATAACTGAAGCATACTTTAATACTGGAAGTATGGGAAAAGCAATTACAATGAAGTTAAACGGAACAAAGCTTCATAACATGGTTGATGAGATGAGTGTAACATTTGATAAATTTAATAAAGCATATCAATTAAAACACCCAAACACTGTTTTAGAAGATGTTTACACAGAATTTGGTAAAGAATTAAAGAAAAATCCAGATAAATATGAAAATCTTAAACTTGAATTAAAACATCATAATGGAAACAGAGTTCCTCATCCAAATAACTATAAGAGCGGTAGAGCACAACAAATGACACCATATGAGTCTTATCTTTTCTGAAAAGACTCAAAAAAAGTTGGTGTTGGTTCAAATGATTTCCTTGATAGTATGTTATCAAATAAAATAACACAATTTGCAAAAACTGCTGGTTTTGAAAAAGATTTAGCCAGAGGGACAATAACCTTTGAAGAACTACAACAAAGATATCCTGAAGTTTCTAAACAATTAACTAGTTTAGGTTTAACAAAAGAAAACTTTGTCTCTAAATATACAAATGCTATTTTTAACAAAGCAACAAGATCAACAGATGAATCAAAACTAGGATTATTATATGATATTAATCTAAAAAGAATGAAAACAACTGGTAAGATGTTAAATAAGAAAATTGATTCATTTACAGCTCTTGAAGAAGAACTTTCTAAAACTGACAAAAAGATAGTAAATGAAATTAAAGAAAAAATAGCACATGATGATTATACTGAATATGGTTCATCAAATACAACAAGAATTATAAGACAAAGTCATTTTGATGGAACTGACTTGAATAAGTTTGAAAGAAACTTTATGGCAAGAATATTTCCATTTTATAACTTTATGAAAATTAATTTTATTCAAAATCTAAGAAGAATGAAAAATCTTGATTTTAGAGGTTTATACAAATACCAAAGAATAATTAAAAATATGTCTATAAATCAAGGAATAGATGATAAAGACAAATCAGAATGAGCAACAAATAATCAAATGATACCATTCAAAGTTGGAGGAGATAAAGTGTTATACATGAAGAATCCTGTTCCAGCAATGGGTGTTGCACACTTTATTCTTAATGATAGTAATATGATTAATGATATCTTTAATAGTTCTAATCCGATTATTAAATATTTCATTTCTTCTGCTGCTGGGAATGTTAATTTATTCTTTGGTAACACATATGATAGCAAATTAGATCAATTTTATGATATTTTTGCACCAAGAATGTATAAAGCACCAATAGAAACAGTTAGAAAGATTAATAAAGCAATGGATGATGGTGACTTAACAGTCCCTAAAGAACTATCAATATTATTCTCTGGTATTTTAAAAGAAGAAGACATGTCTGATGAAAGAGTAAAAAAATTAAAACAAGCTATTTACTTTTTTGAAAGATACATGGATGGCATATCAACAAGTAAAGAAAGAAGATTAGCATTTGAAAAGGCATTGCCAATTTTAGGGTACTCTCCTACAAAAATAGACTTAATATCATAATAGATAGTCACCAGTTAGGTGACTATTTCTATGATATAATATATATATGTAGGAAAGAAGTTTCTTGCATATAAACAATTTTTACCTCTTTAAAAGCTCGCGCAAAAAAGCACCTATTTTGGTGCTTTTTTATCTTCTAAAAAGTTTTTTATAATTTTTACTATCATGCTTTCTTTTTTTGTTTTTTTGTGGCAACATAAAATTTTGCTTTCTTTTATTAATAAAGTCCATATTAGTAATAAGTTGCATTGCTCTAAGATTAGTTATTATTTCATTTTGGAATAAATATCTAATAGCGTCTGTAACATGATCATTTTTTTTAATTTCCCTATAACCATCTTCAAGTTTTTCTTTAGTTATTATCTTAAATACACTTATTGCTAGTTCGTTATTAATAGCATCAATAGTTAATAAGTTTTCATTAAAAAGATTAGCAAGATCATTAATACCATTCCATACAGAACCTTTACCCTTAATTGCCTTATGAAGTAAATAACCTGTATTTTCCATCATTATTTCTGCAGCAGAAGTCATTATTGATTCTCCTTTATTATTAACAATTGAACTTTCTTCTTGGTTTTTGTTTCAGTAACTACTATCGAATATTATATCTGGTTCTTTGAATATTCCATACATTTCTAATTCAATTTTAACATTTTCTATTTCATTTTGATATGTTAAGTAGTTGAAACTTTGTCTCATTTCACTTTGAAAACTTTTATAGATGTGATAAGTAACATTTCCTCTTCCATAATCTCAGTATAACATTACAGCCATTCCGAATGGATCATGACCTCCGGGGTCTATTGCAATAATAACATTGATATTTTCTAGCCCTCTTTCCATTAAAACATCTTTTGTAGAGCGCATGTGTGCATCAATATTGTTAAATAACGATAGTTTTAATGACTTAAATGAAGCATAAGCAATCTCATTGAACTTTTGTTCATTCTCTGCTTTTTGTTCTAAAGAAGTTATATATGATGGTGAAAAATACCTATAATTAGGGTTATCAAAAGTAGTTGCAATAACTATTGTTCCCGTTTTTATAACACTTCCATCAGGTGGTTCATAAACATCGTTTATAAGTTTAATAGTGTAATCAACATCTTTTGCTGTTTTTGAAATATACACTCTATTAACTCTATTAATAATTCTACTAAACATTTCAATATCTTTTGGATTTACTTCAATAATTATTTTATTATGGTTATAAATTGACATCAATGGTTGTGTACTAACATCAATATTATTAACAGATGTTGGTTTATGAATTGGATCACCACTATTTGAATATAATAGCATTGATGTTCCTGTTGTTGCCTTTCTAACCCTATCAACAACTAAATCTAGAAGTGTTTGACCATTAAAATTTTCTTGTGGTTCTCAATAAATGTCTGTTGAACCTTCTATTACTAACGCAGCAGTGAAGTTGAAAGATTTAAAATCTTCAGCCTTTTTTGCTTTATTAGCAATGAAAAATGAAAATGTAGTTCCATTTATTAGTGTTATTAATCTTGCTTGTTTATCTGATGAACTTATTAAATTGTTAGGAATAGCACTAATAACTTCTAAATAACTATCAATAGCTAATTTATTATTTGGTGTCACAATTAACATTTTTTGATCACTAAATCTCATCCCCATTGCAACAAGTCCATTAATATTCCCTGTTGTTTTTCCAGTCCCAACTGTTGTAAATGCATATACTATTTGTGTATCTAAACTTCAGATAAAACGTTGAAAGTTAGTAAATTGAAATGTGTTTTTATGGACACCACACTCGGAGCATTTATAAATTGTAGGTTTCCCTTCAACTCTAAACATTTTTGAATGCTTATTATTTCTTGTGCATAAATCACAAATAACTTCTTTATCTTTACTGTCTGTAGTGAAATATTCTTTTCAAAAACTTTCATCACCAAAATCAATATCATATACCTTTAGATAATTAAATAATGACCTAGGGATTATATGAGATTTTAAAGTTTTTATTTTTGAAGCATTAGATTCACCAACTTGTTGATATATTTTTGTGAAGTCTGGGATAAATTTCTTATCATAAGAAATCATTTCATCTATATAATTATGTTTCTTTGTTTTTTCATTTGAAGAAGAATTCATTAATTGTCACCCCTTTCATATCAGAATCATTAAGATCCATTCTAAGCATTCCTAAGTCATTTTCATTAAATAGTAATGAAGACAAGTCCATTGCAACAAGTCTTCTATTTTGTTTAACATAAAACTTGTTTTTTTTGTTATTAGTCACAATAAAATTTAATGAACCATTATTTTTTATTTGTTCTTCATAGAGTTTATTTTCATTAATAAAGAATTCTTTAGACATAGCTCCTAATTTGTTTCTACGTTCTTTTTCAGAAGGATTATTTAAGAAATCGTTAATTATAATAATGTTATTCTTGTCTTCCTCCTTTTTAACTACGTCTGTCAAGTTTGTTATTGATTTATTTAATTCATTCATTGCTTTAGTCAATGTAGTTGTTGCTGCTTTATTACTAGCAAGGAAATCAACAGTTCCCATTAATGATGTGATATTATCGATGATATTTCTAACATCATTATAATTAATTGAGAACTCAGATCTAAGACCTTGAATGTTAAATAGAGCAATTAAAAATTCTAATGAATATGGTTCATTATATAGATATTTTGCTGGTAAAACATCATTAGAATTATAAATAATTTTAGCTAATTCTTCATTTGTTAATGTATTATTGTTGTCAACTTCAAATACAACATTTAATAATATTAATAGTTCTTGTAATCATAGCTTTTTTGATTCCATATCTATTCCAAATTCATTTGATATTCTTTTAAGTAGAATATCTTTTTTAAGACCTTCATACTTAATTCTTGCGTCATTAAACTTATTGCTATAAAATACGTCATAGAGTTTATTTTTAACATGAAGTTTTCCAATTGTAAGACTTATTAAATCAACTTCTTTAAAAGCAATTAAAATTCCTATCGCTAAATCTAATAATAATTGTTTTAATTCGTTATCAGCCTCATTAAATGAATTAACCAGAAATTCATTCGGATTAAACTCATTTGAATCAGACTTAATATATCAAAGTAAGTATGAAAATAAATTATTACTAATGTTTCCAGTTGTTAAACCAACACTTTTTTTAATTAATGATATTTGTTCTTTGGTTGTTTTAGCTAATTTTAGTAAACTGTTATTTTTTGAATTTTCTTTACTTGCAAGATTAAATAATCCTTTGTCTTCAGATAGAGCATATGAATCCATTTGTTTTTGTAATAATCTACCATTAATAATAAGTTTTGAATAATATTGTTCAATATTAAAAGTTTCACCTATATGGTCTTTAACTCAATTAATATCATTAATAATTGTGTTTTTATCGTCAAGAACACCGAAGTCTTTCATAATAGTTGTTCCTTTTAGTTTACCACCATTTTTACCTTTAGGTTTTTTTGTTTGGTAATCATTATTAATGCTATTACCTTTGTTATCTTTTCCAAGATTAATATTACTTATTTTATCAATTTTCATATTAGTTATTTCTTTTTCAAGCTGTTCAATGCTATTGTTGCTCTTATTAGCGTTTATCTCTATGTTTTTGTTATTTAATCCCTTATCTTGATGGAGTTTTTTTTCTTTTTCGTTTTCAAGACCTTCTTCCATAGCTTTTAATAATAAATCCATATCATTGTTACTCATATTCTTTTTCTCCTTTGCTATTTATTATTTGTCTTAAACTTGATGATTTAATTTTATTTTGTCCTGTAATAAGGACTCTACAAGCATCTCTTTCATGAAGTGGAACTTTCTCTTGATGAGTTAGTAGTTTATAATCAATTAAGTCAGAATCTAAGATATATTTTGATTGTTGTCTTTGTATTAAAAATGCATTAATTGTTTTTAATGCTGTTTTTGCTTTTCATTCAAGACTAGTGATTAATAGCATCATTGGATCACCAGATGTCCCTGCTTGATACTTTGAACGAAAAGATTGTTGCTTATATTCTTCAATAAACAGAAAAACATAATCATACTCTTTAATATTATTAACACCTGTTTTGTTCATGAAATTATTAACCTCTTTTAAAATCTCATTATAAACAAAATCAATCTTCTCTTGTATATTTACAAGAGTTTTTGGTGTTGAAATTGTTGTTTTAATAAAGTTTTCAATGCTATATTCATTGAATATATTGTTAGTTATAACAATACCATTGTGATCCTCATTACCTCTTAATATTGTGATTGATGGATCAATACCTATAAATAGAGTCTTGTTCATTTTATAAAAAAACCTACAAGAAAATTGTAGGTTTAGATATTTATTCTATTTTTTTTGTTCTTCTTTTGAATCTCGCGCTAAACCACTTATTTTTAATGATTGTTCTCCTTTAATCATTGCAATAGCAATTCCTTTAATTAGTTCCTCATCTGTAATTATGATATCAGAAGCATCATTTTTTATTTCTTTTCATTCATTAGCAATATCTGCTCTTTGGTTACTTTCAAATTCTTTTTTTAGAAAATCAGAAGCTCTATTTACCTTTTTTTCATCAGTATCTAATTCTTCTTTTTGAATTATTTTTTTTAGTTTTTCTTCGAATGAAATTGAAATATTTGAACCTATTAAAATATCTTTAACTATTTTATCTTCGTGTTCTTTTTCTGTTACTTCTACTGCTTTTTCAACAATTAAAAATCTATCATTAATACTTTTGTTAAGTAAAAATTCATCTTTAATAATTCCTAAGATATTTGGGTTAATTATTTTTGTTTTTTTGATTGATTTTTCACCAGTTTTTTCATTAGTTACTTCATCTTCTTTGATTATTCATGAAATAGAGTTTGACATATTTCTATTAACAATTTCTTTGATTATATCTTGTTCTTCAATTGTTAATTCTTCAAATTTATTTGATAGACTTAAACTTAATTTTTCAAGAATGTTATTAAGTAAATTAATAAAATTTCTTTTTTCTATTTCATCTTTTGTATTTTTAAGTGTTTTAATATCATTAACTAGTTTTTCAAATGTTTCATATTTAACACCAATATCAGTTGATAGTTTTTCTAAACTTAATTTTTCAACTTCGTCAAGTTCAACAAAACCATCTCCAAGAAGTTCTTTTTTCATTTCTTCATTATCTTTAATTAATTTTTTAATCAATTCTTTAATGTCATCTGAATTATTATTTTCAATAACAAAAATAGCTTTTTTTTCATCTGTAATAAATTTATTTAAACTATTTAGTTTTTCTTTAATAATTGCGATTTCATCTAACTTTCCTCCATTAATTTGGAATGTTATATCTTCATTTTCTTTAAATTTATCACTTAAAGAAGAAAAAGCTTTTGAAATTTCAGAAATTAATAATTTATATTCGTTGTTTTTATTTTCTTTGTTATCCATTGATAACCTCCTTTTTTGATTACTCGCACTTATGTGCTTATATATATTATAACATATAAAAAACACAAGTTTTAAACTTGTGCACTAGTGATTCTTTCTAAATTGTTTTCTATTTCTTTAATAATAAAGTCTAGTTTAGAACCATTAATAAATATATGGGATGTGCTTGCAACATCAGGATAAATAAGTTTGCTTTCACTTCATATTTCATAAAATTTTCCTCTAATAGAGGTAATAATTGCTTGTTGCTGATTACTTTGTTTCTTTGAAGCTAAATCACCATTATCTTTTTTTTTTTCTAAACCGATAGCTTGGAAGAACGTATCAATATAATCACTACCAATAGCATTTTCTTTTTTAAAATAGTTTGAATAAAATGTTAAAATTTCATTATTAAGAATATTAACACTTATTTTTCTTAGTCCATTAGTATTAATTTGATTTCTTAAATTCTTATAAAGAGTAAATAACGGATTATTAAATATCATAAATTCTTTATTTCTAAAGTTTTTTATCTCATCATGACTACCATCATAAAATCTTTTTGTCCCATCTTGTCTATTAATAGTAAAAATACTCGTTGTTGATGATACCGCTTCTGATTCTTCTATTTCTCTATCAGTTAGCTCATCATCATTTGATCATATTGTCTCATTTGTTCTGATAGCACTTGAATTTATTCTTATATTAGCAAATAATAATTCATCTAACTCATTTTCTTTTAACTCATGTTTATTTTTAATCTCTTCTATCAATTGTGGTAATCCATATTGATCTTGATGTCAATTTATCATATAAATAGTCATATCTACTAAAGACTTTGTCATTGTTAATTTCTTATATGACTTATTTTCATCACTCAATTCATCAAAACTACATGTCATCGCACCGATAGCAAAAGCTATTCTTGTGACATTATCATAAATAACATCAGGTGTTATTAGTGGAACTAGTTCAACAGCATCTTTAATATATGTTTTATTAAGAGGTTCTATTAATTTCTTTCTTGCTTGTTCTTCTAAATACTGTTTAATATCACTTTTAATAACAACATCTTCTGTTTTCAATGATCAAATTCTAATTCATCTCAATCTAAAATCTTTTAGCTGTAAGTCATTATATGGTAGTAAATCATTTCCATCATTATCAGTAATTTTCTCATCACGTTTTTCTTTAAATACAAAACTTATTAGATTAAATCTATTAACCGCAGCTCCATCGATAATCAATGCTTTAACCATTGTAAAAAGATTATTGTTTTTATTTTGATCCAAATACTCTTTAATTGAAGAGAATGTATTATCAGAATTATCACTTACTGGGTTTGAAATAGCAATAAATCTTGTGTTTGCAGGAATGTTTTCTCTTGGAGCACCAGCAACTCTAATAACGTTATGGACACCTGATTTTCTTGTTTCTTTTAATGCTTCAAATAATCTTTTTCTTGTCTCTAAAGGTGCTCCAGACAATTCTTCTATAATATAAACTTTTCTATTATTTTCTGCAAAAGCCCCAATTTTTGTTCCTTGATTTTGTTTTTCTGTTCCCCCAATGATAGCATTAAGTGTAGTTTCTCCTAATTGTGCTTTAGCACCACTGTTATATCAGAGCATGAAAGTTGTACTTACTGCTGATTTTCCCACTTGCGAGTCACCGACAAGTAGAATATCTAATGCTCCTTTGGAGAATCTTGTATCATCTCCAACTCCTTCAGAGTATGTTGCTACAGAACTATATAGTAACTCAAAAGGAAATCAGGTAGAGAAAGGAAATTTAGGCTGCATTTTATACATTGTTAAATACATTCTTTTAAGAAAAATTATTAACTCTTCACCATTTTTTGGTCTCTTATTTCTAAATTTATTAATACTTATATTCATCTGTGTTGGATCTTGGTTTTCTGTATCGATAACTTCAGACTCAAGAATAATACCAATTTTCTTAGCTGTTTTATTAAGCGGTATTGGAATGAATTTTATTTTTAATAAATCATTCGGTTTAATTTTATCTTTAATTGCATTATTTTCAATGATTAACTTTAGATTTGATAATGATGGTTTTTCACTTATTTCACTTTCAAGAACATTAAGTTTTTTAACAGTTTCTTTATCATTAATTGATAAAAGTGTAAAGAATGGTGAGCTACTAGGTGGTAAGACTCTTATAGTTGATCAACGAGGGATTTCTACATCCATTTTGTGAAGACTACTATGATTTAGAAATAGTTTTAAAATGTCAACACTATTTTTTGCATCCCTAAATAAAGCTATTTCATTACCTACAGCACTATTGTCAACTAATTCTTCAAAAGAACTAACTTTATGAATAATTGATATTATAAATAAAATTCTTGATGCTACTAATTCAACTTCTTCTCTAAATTCTGTTTTTAGTACTTTAACAATAATTGGATTAACTCAGTTTTCTCACATCTTTTCTTGAATGTTTTCATCAGAAGTTGTTGCTATAGTCTTTTCAGAAAGGATATCAATAATTCTTGGTGTTCATAACATCGACATTCCAAAATTAATATTTTCATGAAATGATGAGAAATCTTTTATTATATCATTAGATTTCATCTTTTGTTCTAAATTATAAAAAGCAAAATTGAACAAGCTATCTTCCTTTGTGTTTAAAAGTTCTTTGAAAATTTTTTCGTCATCAAAGAAAGTTTTTTTACCACCTTTTTCTTTTTTAATAATCTTGTAACCTTCACTATTAATTGTTTTTAAAATTCTAATTAAAAATTCAAGATCACTATTACCAACCATATCTTCAACAACAAGAACTTCAGCATATCCTAATGTATCAGAAAAAAGATTGAATGATAATGGTTGTAATTTTTGGACAGCATCTCTATAAGAAAAGAATCCTCTAATAACATCAATTTCTGTCATTTTATTCGTATCTATTCCTAATGAACTAAAAAACGCTGTTTGTAAATTTTTTGTTCTTATCTCTGGATTGTTTTGTCTTTTTAAAATTACAATTTGTTCGTCTTCACTTGTTTTTCAAATATCAAACTTAACAAGTAATGCATTAACTAAATTGTTTTTTCCTTCTTGTTTTTTTGTCTTTTTAGAATCTTTAAGTGCTAAAGATATTTCTTCTTGTCTTTAAATAATGTTATTAATAACTTCCTCAAGGTTCTCAAGAAGCGGAAAAGTATATGCTTTTAAACTAAGTGGGTTTAATATATGCTTTTGAATACTTTGTCTTGATGTTTTTTTAGTGTTGGGACAAAATTATTCATACTAAAATTTCAATATATATTCCTGTTAAAATCATATGTTTGGTTATCGTTATCTAAAATAGTATCAACAGTAACATATGTTTCATAAATAGCATCTGTTTTGACGTTCATAATGTCATCATATTCTATTTGTTTTACTTTCTTAGGAAAATATTTGTTATAGAAATCAACAATTATTTCACTGTCAAGACTTTCTAGTTCTTTTTTATTAATCTTTTGAGATGATTCAATAGCATTATTTATTTCATAGACTAAATCAAACTCTTTATTATCAATGTTGTATTTAAAAATATCAGAAATATCTTCTTTATTATTGCTATTAAATTTAGTATATAGTTTTTTACTAATGTTTTTAATAACAATGTTTTTATTAAATTGATTATCAAATTTTACGATTGCTTTAGATAAAGAAATTGAAAATTCTTCACCAGCCTTATCGTTATCAGAAATAATAATTATTTGTTTTTTTTGTTGAGTTGCTAATAAATACATTAATGCTTTATTTTCCTTATTAAATGAATTAGCTCCTGATAAAAAAGCATACGCGTTTATACCAAGTAATCTTAGTAATAGCATATCTTTTTCACCTTCTACAAATACTATTGAGTTTTCAACACTTTGAAAAACATTATTATTAATAAAAACATTACTTGGAATAATCATATCACCAGTTGACATTTCAATGATTGTTTTAGGCATTAAACTTTTAGGATTTTTTGGTTCATAATTACTATTAAAAGGCCTATTGACACCAAAGACCTTACCATCAACATTTAAAATTGTTTCAGTTGGTGATATTGGAAAAATAACATTAATTTGCTTACCATATAAATCTTGTGTAACAACTACTCTAATAATATTAAGACGATTAAGTTCTCTAATAATATCATTTAAATTTATCCCATTATTATTAAAATAATTAATTAAATCATCACTTTTTATTTTAAACATCCCTCCTAGTATTTTGATCACTTCTTGAGGATTTTTGATTTCGTTATCTAAATTAATTTCTGTTTGATATACATTTAAACTTGATAATAAATTTAAATAAGAATCCATTATACCAAGAATATTTTTATCAAGATTACTTTGCTCTTTTTTATTAAAAATAATATCATACATTATTTTTGTAAATCCAGCTTTTGCTCCACAACTTAAGCAATGATACATTAAATTCCCACTTTCACTAACAGTGAAAGAAGCTGATGCGTTACTATCGCCATGTTCACTTGTTTTGTAAAAGCAAGAAACTTTTGTTGTTCTTTTATTTTTAAGTTCAATAATGTTTTTAATTGGTATATTAGCTAATCTTAATATATTAGGTCATAACATACCTTTTTTATGTTTTTGTTTCATGTTATTTTCCTTTCTTTCACTTATTAATATTAATAATATTATAACATAATAAAAACAAAAAACACCATAAAATGGTGTTTTTAATACTATAAAATAAATTATTTTATTTCTTCAAAAAGTTCGATTTCTTCTAAAGAAGCACTAATTCTTTTTTGTAATGCAATTTCATGTGCTTTTACAAAGTCTCAAAGTTTTCTATGGAAATCATCAAAGTCCACAGGCACTTCAATTAGCCCTAACATTATTAATGAAATTCCTAATAATATGTATTCAACAAATTTAGTCATCATTTTTCATGAAGTAAGAGACGCATTTAAAAAGTTTAATGAATCATTATATAAGTGTGTTTGTGTACTTATTTCATTAATTGCTGGTAATAAGAAGTTGAAGTTTGTTCCATCATAAAAATCAGCAAAGCTATTAATTTGTGATACATAATCAATCCCCTTTAAATCACGGTAGTTAATTTCAATATTTGGAATTGAATCCCTTAGTTCTTTAAGCACTAATTTGGAAGCATTAATTGATATGTTACCAATATTAATAAGAGCTTGTTTTAACTCTCTTTTTTGTTCTTTAGTTTTAGCAATAGCAGTCCCTTTTTGCGTTTTATTTTCATATTCACGTTCAATAGCATTAAATGTAGGAATTAAAGAACCTGAAATAATATCTGTTGTTTTGATTGATATATTAAATTTTTTGTATAGTTCTTCTTTGATCTTATTTAGTGTTTTTGAGCTTAATTTAGAAAATTCAATAGTTGTTTTTGGATCAAAAACATTTATTTTTTTAATTTGTGATTCAATAATACTAATAAGTTTTTCGTCAACATTAACGTTTTTTAAAATATTAATTATTTTACTTACATCATTTTTAGATAAAAAATTAATTATTTTTTTGTTTTCTCCTTCATTATCTTGCTTAGTTTCTTTAACTACATTTGTTTGTTCAAGAATTGGTTCTTTTTTTATTTCTACTATTTCTTCAACATTATCTTCATTATTAGAATCTTTAAGATCAATAACTTCATTTAGTTCAACATAATTAGTTTCTTTGTTTCTTTGTTTTTTCATTTTGTTCTCCTTCTATAGTGTTGTTTTAATATTAAATAATATTTAAAAACAACAACTTTACATATAATATAATTATATCATAAGTTGTTGTTGGTATCATTTGGGTTTAGTTTTTTATTTGTTATTGAATGTTTTTCTTTAATTCTTTTAAGTCCTTTACAGGGTTTGTTTTTTCTTTCTTTTTGATAGTTTCTTTAATTGTTTTTAAAACTTCATCGGATTTTTTTTCTACATCTTTATTAATTTTTTGTGGTGATGTTTGTAACTCTTTTAATGAGTTCATTATTGTATTAAACTCTTTTTTTGTTACTATTAATGAATCCTTGATGCTTCATGAAATTAATTCTTTTTTTGTTGTAATATCAAATACTCTTGTAATTGAAGCTAATTCTAATGAAGGTGTTCCAATGTCATCAAACCTGTTAATATAAAATATATTAACAATCATTGTTTTGTCATCATCTTTTATATTAGAATTAACAAGAGATTCTCCTATAGAAATAATTGATGTACTAGACATTTTTATAACGTTATCAATATCAATATATTCTTTAACTAGTTGTTCTTGTTTTTCATATTCTTTAGTGATATCACTATTATCATTATTATTAATAAGAGCTGAGTTGTTATCAACATTAATAATTATTTGTGTTTTTTTGTTAAGATTAATTGTTGGAAGCATATTTAATGTCTTTGCATAAATATACATTTTATTTAAACCAGAAGTATTATAAATATCTTTTAATTTAGTTTTTTTAGAGATTAGTTTTAATATTTTATTATCCCCTTTTGCTCCAATAACAAACATATTTGGATCTCTAAAATTCAAAATTCCTGATAAATCTTCTGATCTATTAATTTCATTATCAGCAGTAACAAAGATTTTTTGATTTAAATCTTTAAGATCAAATACATCTTGTTCGTTTCCAAGTAACATTTTCTTTTCTATAATCCCTTTTTCCCCTAATTCCATGTAATTTGTCATAAAATTTATTGCTTCACTAAGATTATATAATCTGTTATATTCAGAATCATAACTTATAAGATGTTTTTTTAGGTTTGCAATAGGTTCGTTAATAAGATTTTTAATAGAAGTATCTTGACTCTTAAATAATTTACTTAAAGATAATGCTTTCTTTTGTAATTTAGAAACATTAGTATTGATATCATCAATAATGTGTCCGCTTAACTCTTGATCTTTTGCTAATTTTTCAGTTGTTTTAATAATAGATGGTTTTTCTTTTTTTTTGTTATCTTGTTTTTTATTCATTTTTATCTCCTTTTTATATGAGTAATTATTACTCTCCATTGTCAACCATTCACAATGATTGACAATAAATAATATTAATTAAAAATAGTGTCGATGATTCCTTCATCAAATCCTTCTTGAATTTCTTCATTTTGAGTGATTGATGTTGGTGCTGGTGTTGGAGCTACAGGCACTTGAGTTGGAGCTACAGGCACTTGAGTTGGAGCTACAGGCACTTGAGTTGGTGCAACATGTTCTTGTGCAGGTTCTGGTGTTGGTGTTGGTGTTTGAGGTTGAGGTTGAGGTTGAGGTTGTCCAACAACAACTTTTTTAGGTGCTTTTTTAGCTGTTTTTTTTGTAGTAGGTTCACTTTCTCCTAATAGTGAAGCAATTAAATTTTTTGCTTCAATTAATTCTTTTTTATTTTCTGTGTTTATTTCAAATTTTAATTTCATTTTTAATTCTCTTTTCTATTCAAATACTATTTGTAATGATTTTTTTCCTGATTTTGCGTGTGTTATTACAAAAATCTTTCATTGTTGTTTATCTTTTGCAGACACTAAGTCTAAAAATTTAACTAGGTCGATATTATAACCACCACCGCTGATAGTATCTAGTTGTTCTAAATAATAAATTCTAGATGTTTGGTCCATTGAGTTTCAAAAGTCAATATAACTTTGTGAAGCTGTATTGTCATTTTTTGTAACTTTATTTATTTCTTTAATAATAGCATTAGCATGTTGTTTTGCAATTGTTAATGCATCTGGATCAGTAACCGTAGTATTGGATAGGTTAGTTTCAAGATATTTTTCAAGTATTCCTTTTTCTTTTAATACAGGATCTTGTGAATAAACATCTGCTATTTTTGAAAATTCATTTTGTTGTTCTTTTTTAATTGTTGTAGCAACTCTATGAAAATCTAAGAAATTTTGAGCTGTTGTCGCAGTTAAACTCTCATTAGGAGTTGGTACTTCACCATAATAATTTGTTACTATTCCTTTTTGCAATTGAACATCTGTTGAATTTCACTCTGAAACTCAAATCCCATATTTACTTTTAAAAAAGTCAGCAAATAAGTTTTGTCTTCCTTTTTTTAGTTTTATTCCTAAAGTTGTTATGTCCATTATTGCGTCTTTCATATCTTTATCAGTATAAGTGATAAGATAAGATCTAAATATTGGTTTTGTTTCTATATTAAAATTTTTTAATATGTCTTTTGAAACCTCAACGCCCTTATTAGATCTAGTTGTTACCATTTTTGGCATATTTTTTCTCCTTTATTTTTATTTTTATTTCCCTTTTAGGGCTACTTTTATTATAACATAATTATTATGTTATTTTACATTATTAATAATATTATTTGGTTCAATATCTTTCAATGCTTTTTTGTTAAATTGAAGTTCAATACCTTCAAAAAAGAAAGTTCTATCGTTTTTTGATTCTCTAATCTTTCTTATTACTTCAATGTTTATTATTGGAAGAATTATTTCTACTCAGTTTTCTTTGTTTTGTTTTAATACTTTAAAAGCAATTCTATTTGAACCATTTACAAAAAATAATGACTCTATTTCTGATGATGTACCACCTCCATAAATTTCATATACATCAAATGGAATTGTTGTTAGTAGTTCTTCATTATTAATCAAATCAATAATAACTTGTGTTTTATTTGTTAAAACATATGGTGTTTTTGTATATGTTTTTTGTCTATTAATATTGATGCCTTTTTCATCAATTGAGATACTTTCAATTGAAACACCAAAAACACTAGATAATTGATCAATAAAATCTTCTTTTTTATTAAAGAAATTGTTTTCTCAAAGGACTTTTAATAAAGCGTTGATTACCTTAGTATTACTATTTGATTGTCTTTTTTGTGTTTCAAGAGAAATCATTGCACTATTATCATCAATTACGACTAGAGTTCCTTCTGTTTCATCTAAATTCCCTTCAAAAATATTATTGTATATTTCTTTCAAGTCTTTTCCAGAGTTTTTTATTTCTTTTTTAAGTTCTTTTAATCTTTCTTCTAAGATAGATATTTCTTGAGCTTTCAATTGTAAATGATTTAATGTTACAATTTCTGTTTCTTCTAATTTTTGAGTTTTTTGTTCTTTTTTTGTTTTTTTTACTACAGGCATTTTAAAGCTCACTTTCTTTGTTTTTTAGTTCTTGAACACCACTAGTTAAATCATCTAAACCAATTTGTTCAATAATAGATTCTTTAATAACATTTACTACATATTCAAGCTTTTCGGTATTAATAAATGGAGTAATAACACTTTCTGTATCACTATTATTTAACAATAATTTAAAAATATTGATTAGTTCTTTTTTTTGACCATTATCATTTTGTTCTTTAACATATTTTTTTAATAACATATTGATTAGTTTCTCATTAATAGAACTATTATTTTCCATTTTAAAACTCAATATTGTTTTTAATCAATGTGGTGTTTTTGTTAATGTTGATGAACTGTCATCTATATCATCATTTAAAATATAGCTAAGAACATAACTATAAATTTTTAGGAATTTATTTTCTTCTTTAAGATAGTTATTATTTTTATTAAAGTTATCAAGATCTTTATTGTTAATCACAAAGAAATCATATGTTCTATCACCTCTACTAAATAAAAAGATTACTCCTTTTTTAGGTTTTAGCATATCAGCGTAAAAACTCGCTTGGTGAATATGACTTTTAGCAACATCAAAAGCTGTTACTTCCAATCCTTTTGTTTTTATTTCAACAACATACTCTAATTCAACTTTACTATTAAAAGCTAACCCATCGACGTTTAATGTTTTTAGTTCTCCTTCTTTAAACATTGTCTCTTTGAATGCTCTAAGATATAATCCTTTAAAAACTTTTTTAAATCTTTCTGTTTGATAGTTATTTGCTCTTGAAGAGTTAAATAATTCATAATAATGTATTCTTGGTTTATTTATATTTGTTCTTCCATTTAAAGTTGCTACTGCAGCTTCATTGAATGAAAGTATTTCTTCTTCTCTGAAGTTACCATATTCTGCTAATGTGTTAAGATTAGGAATATATTGTAATCCATCATTCAATTGTTCTTCAGTAACAACACCAAAGAAGAATAATAATAATCCTATTGGATTTGTATAGACTTTTGATGATCTTGAACCAGAAAGAGTTGTTGCTCAATTTAATGATCTTGTTTCATAATATTCTTTATCTGAGTTTGATGCTTTTTTATTAAATGTTAAATCTAATTCTTTTAAATAGTCATATCATCTTTTATCATCAATAAATCTGTAATATTCTTTGAAAAAAGAAATCGTATCACTACCTTTAGTTTCTATACTAGTTTCAGAAAAAGGTGTGATGTTTTTTTTGTAATTCATTTTCGCTCCTTTATATTTATTTTACATATAAATTATATACTTTATTATAAGAAAAAAAGAAAGAAATATTTATTCTTTCTTTTTTAATATATTCTTTAGAATTTTACTATTTTAATGTTTGTTTTTGGAATTTCAAATACTTCATCTTCAAGAATTGAAATAGCTTCCTGTTTTGTTAACATTTCTTCTTCTAATGATTCAAATCGTTGAGTTATTACTTCAATTGTAGATACCTTATCAAGTGTCTTTTTAGTAACTTCAATTCTAGTGTTAGCATCAATTAAGAACCCAATATCTTTTCCTTCTTCAAATCCATCAATCTTATTTTCATTAACTCGTTTTCTTAATTCTTTGTTAAATTTTGCAATTTCTTTTTTAACTTCATTAAGTTCTTTTTGTGCTACTGAATTTTTGATAGTATCTTCTAAGTCTGTTTTTTGTGTTCATAGGTCTGATAGGTGTTTAATATCATTTTCTTCAAACCCAATATTCTTAGATAAATCTAATTCTTTTGTTTTATCCATTTTTTTCTCCTTTATTTATTATCATTTTAATTATAGCACTAAAACTATTTTTTATTGTTTAATTTTTTCTAAAAGTTTAATATATTTTTTTGTATTTTCACTATTATCTTTTGAAACATGTTTGATAACAAAATTATGATATCATAACTTGAAAAAATTATTATTCATTTTACTTCCAACAATAGCACTTAATTCTGGTTTTGGTTGTAGATACCTTTTAATTGATACTGTTTCAACATTTCTTAGCTTTTTATCACTATAATTATTATTTGTTCATCCTAAAATCATTTTTAAAAAATATAGTTCTCAGTAATTAAGCATAAATTGATCTTCAACTAATTTCATAATAGCATACTCTACAATATTAACACCTTTAAATTTTTTGCTAGAATGATCATTCATTCTTCTTTTAATATTATTTGATTGACCAATATATTGTTCAATTGAACCATCTTTATTTTTAATTTTTAATTTATATACACCTTGTAATTCATTTGGTATTTCCTGTCTAGTAGTAAAAGTCATTAATGGTTCTAATGTTTCATTGTGGTGAGGAATTCATTCATAATCATAGTTATACTTATTAACAAAATCATATTCAAGCATATGTTGTGATTCATTAACTATATGCTTGTAGATTAGATAATTAATGTTGTTCTGCTTTTCTTTTGAAAGAATGTTTTCATCTGTAATTGCAAGCATAAATGGATAAATTGAAAGAGTTGTAAACTTTTGTTTATCCCTAACAAAAACATTAAGTTTCGTTTCATTCTTGTTTTTTAATAGTGCATAATACATTAGATAATAATGTTCTAAATAATATGGAATTGTTATTATTTCTTCTCTTGAAATTATTTTCTTATTTCCTTTTTTAATTCAAGATAATTGAATGTTTTCATCTAAACCATTAATAATACTTACTAGTGTTTCAAATATCTCTAAACCATCATTTTCTTTCACTTCTATTAGTTCTATAGTTGCTTCTACATCCATTTTTTCTCCTTTTATTTTATACGTAAATTATATCATTTAAAAAAACCACGTTTAAGTGGTTTTTTAAAAATTAAACAATTTTATAATCAATTTTAATTGTAGTCGCTACTTGTTTTTCAATTTCAGAAATTATTTTTTCTTTTTCTTCAATTCCCTTTAATATATCAAGTAATGTATCAACTTCAACAAATTGTGAAACATTTTTTGTGAAGATAACTTTTCTTCCTTTGACAAATTCGTAATCTTCATTGTCTGATAGTTTTAATTCGAAAATCCCTGTTTTTTTAAACTCTTTATTAATGAAAAGTCTATCAATAATTTCTGCAATAATTTCATCTACTTCATTGTTAGATATGATAAAGTCATCTCTGTAAACATTATCATTTCTGAAGTCGTTGATTGCTGTTTCTCTTCTATTTAAAGCACTTGTTAGTTTATTTATTTTTGTTTTTGATATTTTCATTTTTCTCCTTCTTTCTAAAAACACTTTTAAAATCATGTTTTTTATTTTTGTTTACATAAATTATAACACATTTTTAATATCTTTATAAGTTATTTTTAAACTCGCTAATAACTACTAGTTCACCACTTTCATTTTTTTCTCTAATAATAATATGCCCTATTTCATTTTGTAGGTTGTCAAAATCAACTTGTGTATTTCCACATGCTTCTATTTCTTCAGGTGTTCTAATAATGTTAACATTTTTTCCGTCTTTAAGTGTATGTTCTAATTCTATAGTAATATTTCCTTCAAGATCATCTTCTGCTACTCATTTATAACCTCAAGCGTATGTTGAAATCTCTATATCCGATGTTATTGGAAACTTAATATCTGGATGGGTATTCATTAATCTTTTATATTCAAATAATGCTCTAATGTTTTTTGCATCTAATGTTGCTACAAATTGAATTTCGTCATGAACAGTATTCATCATTTTAACATCGATATCAGGATGCTCTTTTGAAAAATTATAGCTATCTCTAACACCTCTTTTTAAAATAATAGCTCCCATACCTTGACAATAGTAATTAAATAATTTATGTGTAAATAATACTTTTCCAGTTCTTCTTTCTTTTGGAAATGAAAATATCCTTCCATGGTATGCTTCAAAATATCCTCTTTTACCAGCTGACATTCTCAAAGCATTAATAACTTGTTCTTGACTTAAATGAATTTTATTTAATGTATCATAAATTGATGTTATTAATTTTTTATCAATGTCGGGATTAGCAAGCATCATTCCATTTAGAGACTGTCCATATTGTTTTCCAAATGTTATTTTTTTACCTAATTTTCTCATTTTTGTAAATTCTGGTGTCCCTTCAACTAATGAACTATCAACTGTTTTAGCTAATTCCCCATGTAAATCAATTGGAATCCATACTTCACCTTTTTTATTAATTCATGTATATTTTTTAACATTAAGTTTATGATCTTCATTATTAAAGTCTCATAATTCACCATTGTTATTTCTATAACCAATTGGTACATAAGCATCATCATATGCTTTATCAATTAGTCCATAATGTCTAATTGCAATATTAGCAGCTTTAACTTCAATATTTTGTAAATCAATGAAGACTAACATTTTTCCTTCCGGTGGTTTAAAGACACTTCTTGGGTCAAAAATTACTTGTGGTTCTTCTGAAAATGGTGAATATAATTTACCATTAGGAAATTGTTGTGAAGAACTAGTTCCTCTACCTGTTTCAGCATTTCATCTTAATGATGTTACAAATCTACCATTCCCAAGAAGAGCTTTATGACCAATTGATGCTCCATATGTCATTAATCATTTAGTTTGAGTGTCATTAATAGTTTTTAGTCTAACAATTTCTACAATTGCTTTTAATACTTCTTTTTGTTCTTCATCATATTCTTTTAGAGAATCAATAGTTTTTCCAAAGCTTAA
>CAMZNW010000172.1 GCA_947313935.1 uncultured Mollicutes bacterium | reverse complement strand
AATTTCAAATAATACAAGTGATATAAATATTCATTTAGCAGTATTAATAATACTACTAAATGAATATTTATTTTGCTTGCAGTACTTGAAATATACTGTTGATGAAATTGAAAAAAATGGTAATGAATATTTAAAAACTAGAAACTCAAAATATAAAAATTTACTTGACGGGTTTGAAAAGGATATAGATAGAAAATTGAGATATCATATCGTGATTTTATTCATATTATGTGGTAAAAAGTTAGAAGTTCCTAATGAAAAGATAGAAGATTCATTAGAATTTGAAAAAATAGAAAAATGTATTACAAATGGAAAATGTAATAATGATGAAAAATGTAATAATGATGAAAAAAATAAATATATACAATGTGAATTATCAATTAAAGATGATAAAATAATAGAATACTTAGAAAATATAATAACAATTTATAGTGTTATTGGATTTAAAAAGGAAGAACGTATTGATGAGGCAATTAAAAATACGAACAAAAAGAATATTAAAGAATTTGAAAATAAAATATTAGAGTTGTGTTACCTAGATGAAGAGAAAATAGAAGAAAAATATCCTGAAGAAAAAATAAATAGAGTTATATCACTTTTAGAAGAATTAGAAAATAATTATGAACCATCTCATCCAAGACTATCAGATAGTAGTTTGGATGAAGAAAAAATAAAAGATTTTCTAAATAGTATGGAAAGTGAAGATAAAATTTTTGATAATATAGAGATGATGCTTAGTATTGTATCTAACAGAAGTCTATTTTATTATTCAAATGGTGCATTAAATTCTGATAATAATTCAAAACAAGAAGTTGATCAAAAGGGTATGTTAAATTTTGGTAATAATTCAAAAGATGAAAAAGAAAAATTTATAGCATTAACAAGACCTATATTTTTCTATACACCTCTTTTATCAATGATACCAGATGAACAAAAACCTTCTCATTTTTCAGTAATTAAAAAATCCACTTATATATAATAAAAGCTTATTATTATTGATAATTTATATTAAACTTCTATAAATATAGAGTGATTTTAATAAAATATATATAGAATATTGAAATGATTATAAAAAATAAAAAAATATGCTATACTATTTGTAGAAACACATAAGGAGAAGAAGATGAAAAAGATATTATCAGCATTAGTAGTAATGATATTAGTTTTAGCAGGATGTACTAGTAGTACAAAAGATGTTAGTGCTTGTGATTCAAATCCTCAAACAATAGGTTTAGTAACTGATACAGGTGGAGTTAATGATAAATCTTTTAATCAAGGAACTTGGGAAGGTGTTGAAGAGTTTTGTAAAGAGTCTGGTGAAGGTGCTGGATTAATTCAAAGTAAAGATTCTTCGGAGTATGAGAGTAATTTATCAATAATGTCTAATACATCAAAAGTTGTAGTTGCACCTGGTTTTAATTTTGAACAACCAATTTATAATGTTGCAAAAGCAAATCCAGACACTAATTATATATTAATTGATGGAACTCCAAAAGATGCAAATGGAAAAGAAGTAATACTTGATAATGTTCATTCATTTATTTTTAAAGAGCAAGAAGCAGGATATTTATCAGGTTATATTGCAGGTAAAACAACTAAAACAAATCATATAGGATTTATTGGTGGAGAAGCGATACCACCTGTTCAAAAATTTGGATATGGATATATTTTAGGTGCACAAGATGCAAATCCAGATGTTGAAGTAGAGTATAGTTATGCAAATACATTTGCAGATGCAGTAAAAGGTAAGTCAATAGCAGATACTTTTGTTGCAAAAGGTGTTGATATAATCTTTACTTCAGCTGGGGGTACCAATTCAGGTGGTGTTGTTGAATCAGTAGTAGCAGCAACTGAAGCTGGAAAAGATATTAAAGTTATTGGTGTAGATCGAGATATGTATGAAGATGGTTTATATACTGATAAAGCAGGTGAACAAAAATCAGTTATTTTAACTAGTGCAATTAAAAATGTTGGACAAGCTGCAAAAACTGGCTTAGCTGAAAATTTTAATAATTCTTTTAAAAGTGGAATAACTGTTTTAGGTGCAAAAGAAGATGGGGTTGGAGTACCTGAAATAAATCCAAATATTACAGATGATAATTTAGTTAAAGAAGCTCATGAACAATTAGCTAAACATGGAGATGTACCAGATAAAGTTGATGAAACAAAAAAAAGAATTAAAAATAAAAGTTAATGGAAAATTTTAATTAATAATCATTAAAAAACAAGTACATATTGTACTTGTTTTTTTTTATGTAAAATGAAATATTATATATTATACAGAATTATTGTAAATGGAATTATGAAGTAAAATTAAAATACTTTAAAGAAATGATTTTTAATTTAAAGTAGAAATAAAAATGTATCTAAATAATAAAATATTTTTTAGTGAAAAATCATCTAAAATTTAATACTATTATCAAAAATAATAGAATCTACATTATTTTCTTAATTATATTTTAACAAATGGATTAATCAAATTAACATTAAGAAATATAGTTTATGTTATAATAATAGGGTAAAGGAGTTATTATGTTTGGAAAAAAAATACCAAGTTTATCAGCAAGTGAAATTAATACAATAAAAAATAAGCGTCATATTATAGATGTACGTCATCCAATGGAATTAGATCGTTTCGGAAAGTTAAAAGGTACTCGTAATATAATTCATACAGAATTAATTGCAAATCCTGAAAAATATTTAAAACAAGAAGAAGATTACTATATTTTGTGTCAAACAGGAATACGCAGTAAAAGAGTATGTAAAAAATTAATAAAAAAAGGTTATAAAGGTATGAATATTAAAGGTGGATACATGGGGTATTCAAAAGGAGTATAATGAATGTAAATGAAATTGATCATGTTACAAATAGTTATATTATAGATGTACGTGAAAAAGAAG
>CAMZNW010000171.1 GCA_947313935.1 uncultured Mollicutes bacterium | reverse complement strand
TAATAACCTTCATATCATTTTGTTTTTAAGTCTAAATAGAACTCTTCACTCATTCCAAGTTTGTATTCAGAACCAAATTTTAAAAACATTTTTTGAATTATATTTTCAATACCAGCTTCTTTGACAAATAATTTTAATTGGTTCGTTAATATTTTTGTTGGTTGCTTTTTAGTTTTAAAAAGTTTTTTAAAAATTTCTTCAGTATAGTTCATAAATATTATTAATAGTTTTTCTCTAATTAATACTCCGTTAGTCCCATAAACATCAAATAGTTCATCAAATTGAGCTTTAGTTGTTTCATCAACTTTTCTTAGATTAACTTTTATAAACGCTTCATAAAGCTCATAATCTTCATACTTTAATTTACTTCTATCAATAAATTTTTGTAATGTAGTTACAGCTAAAGTGTCTTTTTGTTTAATTTGCACACTAATAAACATTTTAAATCAAGGAATATATTTTGTTATTATTTTAGATATTTTTTGAGTTTGTGATGACTTAATGTTTGGAATTAACTTTCCATTTTCATCAGTAATATTAAAATCTTCTAAAAACTCTTTTCTAATATCTTGATCAAGTTGTTTATTTTTAGTAACATACTTTAATATTTTAGTTAGTTCTCTATTAAGACTATTACCAATTTCAGTAATACTGTCTTTTACCATTTGTAATTGTGGTGCTAGTGTGTCAATGTCTACTGGCATTCCTGTAAATTGTTGCTCTACAAGGCCATAAAAAGTATCAATATCAAGTTGATAGTTTTCTCAGAATAGTCTAGTTTTATCATCTAACTCTTTTTTACTAATTCTTCTTGGACTAAATAACTTATTTAATTTATCATCAATAATTGAATCTAATTTATCATTAACTTGTATTGTTAGTTTTGCATCAGCAACTGAATAAACAAATAATACAAGTTCTGATATCCCTGCTAAATCTAAGTAAGAAATATCAGGATTAGATGCTTGCGACATTGATAAATAAGGTGAAAAAAACATACTTGTTTTCTTTTCAACATTAAATTTTGCTTCATGGAATGCTCTCATAAATGACATCACTTCTTCATGTTCATACGGAGCTCACATTCTTTTTAATGATGTTTTATAAATACTTTTTGATTTTAAGTCAGTATCGCTCAAAAAGAAGTTTTTAAATTTTGTCTTGTTTTGTTTATAAAAATTAATAAATGATTGATTTCATTTATTTTCAATCATTGTTTTTAGATTTTCAACTGACTTTTCAGGATTAACAAATAATTGTGTAAATCACTCAATGTTATTTTCTATGTTAGTTTGATGAGTATCTTTCAACATCGTTTTTTCTAATTGGTTTAATTTTAAACCATTAAGTAAAACAAAATCATTAAATAACTGTTTAAATAGTACTCAGTCTTTTTTTAACAATGAAGCTGTTATTTTGTCAAATTGTTCTAGTGTAATACCTTTTAAATCTAAAGAATCACTAAGTAATTTTAATCTTAATGGTAATGTAGAATTATTAAATTGTGTTAATGATTCTAAACCTTCATTTTCATTTGATAATAAAGCACTACTATTATCAATAGTTATTTCTCCATTAAGAAATGATGTATTAATATGAATTGCTTTATACATTGTGTCAATAACATTTTTTGTATCAAATTCAATACCATAATTTGATTTTATAACACCAAGATCATAAACAGCATTATGGAAAATAATTTTTACATTTTGCTTAATAAAATAATTAAACAAGTTTTTAGTTAGTTTTATCATTTTTTCTTTCGTTTCATCACTTACCATAAAGTTAATAATAAAACTTTTAAGTTTATCATTTACTTTATAACCTATAGGAATGTAAAAGATGTCAACATTTTTAGTATCAAGTCCAGTTGTTTCCGTATCAATAGCTACTATATTAACTTTATTAGTAATAATGTCTTTTATTAATTCTTTATAGAGTTCTACAGAATTAATATTTAATCTTCCATTGTTAAAAAGTTCTTCAGGTGATACTGTGTTTTTTTGTTTTTTTGTCATTTTTATTCCCCACTTTCATTTTTGTTTTTTTGTTTTAATTCATCTACTTTTTCATAAAAATCATTTATATCACCATTAGAAAACATTTTTTCTAACGCTTCTTTTTTTAAGTCTTTATATCCTAAATTTTTGTTGTCTTGGTTTATCATTTTCAGTAACCTCTTTCTTTTTATTTATTTCTTTTTCTTCCTCTATATTACTTTTATAATTTCTACTATCTTTTGTAAGTTTTTCTTCTTCTTTTGCTTTTTTGTTTTCTTTTAATAAATTAAAGTAAAACAATGATACATCATTATTTGATCTAAATGACTTTTCTGAAAGACCTTC
>CAMZNW010000170.1 GCA_947313935.1 uncultured Mollicutes bacterium | reverse complement strand
GTTTCTGTTTCTGTTTCCATTCTTTCCAATAATTCTTTTTTAAATTCTATTTTATTTAAATCAATATTTTTTTCTGTATTTTTACTTTCTATTCTTCTAATTTCATGTGGTTGAAGTTTGTCAAAATCTAAAATTCCATGTTCTGCAGCTTTTATCTTATCTTCTTGATACCTTGTTGTGTTTGAAAATGGTGTTGTTTTCGAATCATTTATTATTGAATCATTTGGATTCAAACGTTCTACAATTTCAAAAGAAACTAATCCCATATCATCCATAGAAGAAAAACCATAAATTCCTTCTTGAGTAAAAATATGTTCTTTATCAAATTGTTGTTCTCTAAATATTCCTGTTTTTTCATCATAAATATAAGTGTAATAATTTTGTTTAGAAGTTATAGAAAAATCTTGTTTAGTAACATTAGTTCTAAAAACTTCTGCAGGGAAATCATATTTTAATAAATTATAGTCATCTTTATCAAAAGGCGATTCAAGAATTCTAAGTTCATCTTTAACTTCTAAATCATTATCTGTATTAACTTCAATATTATTAATATCTTCATCATTAGGAAGATAATGATAAGTAAAAGAAAATTCTTCTCAATTATTATTAAAAAAACTAATGGTAATAGTTTGGTTTTTCGAATACCCTTCTTCATCAATAAAACTTTGAACATCATCTATCTCTTCATCAGGTGATATATTTCCATAATGAATTCCATCATTTAATTGTTTCATCGAATTAGATTTAATTTTTATTTCTATAGGTATATTTGAATATAAATTTCAACCATCATCTCATATTCATTGTAAGCGAGAATTGGGATTATCAGTAACATCTTGAACATAAAATGGATATTGTCAAAAATAATCACTATCATAAATATCATAAAAATTAAACAAATTACCATCTATTGGAATGTTATCACTAATTTTTGTTATTTTTTTTTCAATTTTAACTTCCATAAAAGGAATAACAAAATTCAAATTATCGGATTGACTTGTAGAACTTTCATCAATATGTTTATAACTATCATATCAAGACGAATCTGAACAATCGTTTGTAAATAAACGAAAATGAATATCTGAAGAACTTAAATGTCGAGACATAGGTATTTCTGTTTTTAGTTCCTCTTCTTCATAAAAAATGATGTTTACATAATCAGATACTGGTATTCCATCTCTAGAAACAATCATTTCCCTTTTTAATAGAAAATTAGCTACATCTTGATAAGTATTTTCACTAGTAAAAAAGGGAGGATTTTCTCTTCATTCATTAGAAAAAGATTCATTTATTCCTTCTCCATTATATTGTTCATTATTACCATTTTGTAAAGAATCAAAACTTCGTGTAGCGCCAAAACTACTAATATTTTCTTGAGTTAAAGTATGATATTTTGCACCAATTTTTTCATCATCAATAAAAACGTCATTTTCAAGTGAATAATGAGAATCATAATCAATTCCATAAGTATCATAATCAATACTAAGGCTTTCAACAAAAGTAAATGATTTTGAATCTCCACCTGAAATTACTTTATCAATCTCTGCTGCTTGAGTCAATTTTATTAAACAATAATTATTTTCTTTATTCCAACTAAACTTAATTTTTGAATAACTTAACAATCCATGTTTATCAAAAGTAAAAATTGTTTGATAACTATCATCATCTTTTGGTTCTAATTCTGAAGGATTAATAGGTTTATCATCTTTTGAATTAGAAGATACAGCTTTTTCAACTTTTTTTATTTTATCATCATGACCAAAACCATCATTCAATTGGTATTCTTCAGCTCCTCTTTTAATTACAATATATCCTCCAGCAGTACTTCCGACTGATGTATGATTAGTTCTAGTAACTTTAAAAGTGATAGAATTTATTTTAATTTTATCTGGTATAAATGTTTTTTTAGAATCTGTAAATGAATTATTTTCAAA
>CAMZNW010000169.1 GCA_947313935.1 uncultured Mollicutes bacterium | reverse complement strand
GGAACAACTTATGGATCTTTATTTGATGCTACACAAACTAGAGTATTAGCAGTTGATAATAAACAATTAGTAAAAGTGCTAGCTTGGTATGATAATGAAATGTCATATGTTAATCAATTAGTTAGAACAGCCAAATTATTTGCTTCATTAATTTAATTATATAAAATAAAACCAAAAATTAAATGTTGGTTTTATTTTTATATAATTAAAATACTAAGTAATTTTACTGGCTTTTTTATAAAGTAAGTTATTATCTATTAAAAATAATTTTTATTGTAGGGATAGAAATTTTCATATTTTTAGATTGAATTTCAAGTGTATAATAAACATCTATAGTACTAAATATAGTTTTATCTATTGCAACTAAAGTATCTAACTAGCTGAAAGTATATTCAATACAACTTTTAGCTAGTTGTATTTTAAAGTTAGTTTGTATAAATTATTAATAATTAAATTTATAAAGTAGAATTTAATTATGTTAATGTAATGTATACTTAAAGTAGACAATAACTTTAAGTAATTATGTTATACTAAAGTAGTAAGTGTTTTTTGTATTAGATAAAGTTTAATTTTAATATATTAGATGGAATAATTAAAATTATTATAATAGGAGAAATATGAATAAATTTGTTTTAAATAAAGGAAAGTATATTAAATATATTGAAATTACGAATACTTCTAACATGAATTATAAATTATCAATAGATACAAATGTTGAAATTATATTAAATAAAAATGTTGTTGTTTCAACATTTGGAAGTATTGAATATACTGATGTTATTTTAGAGGAAAATGAATATGATATAATTATTAATTCTTCTAATACATCCAAAAAAACATTATGTTTGATTAAAGAATTTACTTTAATAGATGAAACAAAAGATTATTTTGGAAGCGTATATTTTGCTGAAAATATAGTGGATTACACAGGATTTGATATTGTAATAAGTAATCAAGTTATTGCTAATTTAACTAAAGAACAAACAAATATAGTTTTAAAAACAGATAGTTCAATTTTAAGTTACAATAATGTGATTCAAATAAAAGCATATGTTGATCTTAATATATTCAATTCATTTAAAGAATCACATGAAATAAATTTTAGGGTTAACAATTGTGAAGATGATAATATTAGTTTTTTTACATTTTCAAAATTATTTGATATTACTAATTTAAATATGGTTTATGTATGTGAAAATTTAGCTGATGGAAAATTTACTTCTTACAAAGAGAATTTTGAGTCAAAAAAACAACTTTTATATAAAGTGAAAAATAAAAATTGTATGACTTTAAGTTGTGTAATTATAGGAGAAAATTATCGATTATTTGGTAATGTTTATTATAAAAATGAAAATAAATCATATATATTAAGCAATACTAATAGATTTGAAGTAAAAGGAAAATATTTGTCTTTTACTTTAAATAATAAATATTTAGAAAAGGAAAATATTTTTAATATTAACTTTGAAACTGAAAATGAAATAATTAGTTTGTTCAACTCAACAACATATATAGGGGAAAATACATATCGTAATATTTTAGTCCCTGTTGGAGCTAAATTTGTTATTTTACCAAATATATATTCTTATTCAAATGTAGAATTTACAAACAAGAGGAATCGTACAAAAAGAGAAATTGAATTAGCGACTAATGAGTTAAATAAAGTTACATATTATCAAAAAGAAGGATACTTAAAAAAATTAATAGTTACTTTTCCAGGGTTTGCAGAAAATGGTAAAAAGGAAAATCAATTTCCATTTACTTTTGCTAAAGCAAAAGATAGGTACTTTTATCATTGTAATTTCATTAGTTTTTTAGATGAAAATAGTACTAAGGGTACTTATATGCAATATAATGATAACTTTGAATTATATAAAGAAACAGTGATTGAAATTATAAATAATAAATTGGTAGAATTAGAAATAGATGAATCAGATATGGTTATTTTTGGATCCTCAAAAGGAGGATCAATTGCAACTATGTATTTGGAATGTTTTCCTAAAAGTACATTTATTATTAATGTACCACAAATGAATTTAAATGAATATGCTATTGAGAGACCAGATCATATGGCTTTAATTATGCAAGAAGTAAAACGTGAGAAAATTTCATTTATAACAAATTTTGATGAATTGTTAATTGATGCTACATTAAAAGACATTAATATATATTTATACTTATCTTCTAATGATGAATCAAATAGTGTAAAATCTTTGAATTTTTATTCAATTAATAAAGAAAAAATTAGAAATACAAAATTTAAATATTTTAATTTACCACATGGGCAAATAGTACAACAAAATTATGAAGATATAAAAGATTTATTAGATAAAATAATAAGGGGTTAAGTATAAATAATATGATATTGATGATTGGTGATGGAGTTGGGTTAGAATATAAATTATTAAATTTATTATCTTATAAAATAATGGATGATGAATTGTTTTATTTTCAAAAATTTGGAGAAGCAACATATGAATTTGGGGATTGTATAGTAATACCATATAAAAAACTAAGCGATATTTATGAATTTATTGTTAAATTTAATAATGTTTCAATTGTTGATTGTAATTCATTTGCATTAAAATCAAGAGAAGTACAGTATTTAGATAATAATAAAATTTATTTTAATAGTGATGCAATTATAAATAAAGATTTATGTATAACAAAAGATACTGCAGAAATCAAATTCATACAATTTAATACTAAAGTTTTAAAAGGACAAAAAAAAGAATTAGCTAATTTTGAGAATAAGTTAAAAGAATTTAAATTTGCAAAAGAAAGTTTTATTGACTATC
>CAMZNW010000168.1 GCA_947313935.1 uncultured Mollicutes bacterium | reverse complement strand
GAATTATAAAATTATATTTATTTTCTAATTTTTTCACTTCTTGTAATAATCTATTAAAAGTTTGTGGCTGTGTTCCTACAATTACTAAAATTTTCAATATATACCTCCAAAATAAATTCCTTTTTTATATTGAATCAAATTATTTTCATGTTGAACAATACATTTTGTACAAATTGGTTTTATTAGTTTATATGTCAGAGACTTTCCATTAAATACTGCAAAAGATTCAATATATATTGTTTTTATTTTAAATATTTTCGCTAAATAAAAAAACCAAACACAAGAATGTGCACCTGTGGATATAATAATATCTGGACGTTCTTTTTTTAAAATAAATATCGTTTTAAAAAAATTAATTATAACTACTCCTATATATTTAAACAAATGCACTCTTGTTCCTGTTTTTAAAAAATAATCAACTTGAATATTAGAATCATGTTCTTCCACAACAATTATTGGTTTATATTTTTTAATAACTTCTTTTAATTGTAATAACTCATTAAAATGTCCACCTTTAGAACTTACCATTAATATTTTAGTCATCTAAATCTCCAAATATTCTTTCTACTAACTTTCTTCCAGATGATTGATTATTATATTCATTAAATATATTTGAAAGTTTTGTTTTATCTTCATAAATTAATTTAGTACTTTTTATTGCCTTTAATAATTGTTCAATTGTTTGACATATTTGATAATCAAACTTTTCAATTGGATAATTTAATTCTTCATTTTTTTCTTCCATAATAATTGCTATTTTATTTCCACTAAGTGCTTCTATAATATAATTATTATAATTTAATATATTAATATCAACATACTTTATAAAAGTGCTTATTTCTTCATATTTAATATAATTAACATTTACTAATTTAATTTCTTTATCTTCTAATATACTATAAGCATAAATTACATATTTATCATCCAAACTTTGACTTAGTCTTTCTAAATATTTTTTATCTATTAAACAAAATATTTTAATTTTATTAATATCTTGTTCATTATAATTTATTAACTCATCTACTTGTATTTTAAATTTATAACTATTCAATATATCATTTTTAGGTGTACCTAATCTTAATATTTGCTCGTCTTTTAAATTAAATGCTTCTTTTAAATTTTGTTCTTGTAATAAACTATTTACAGTTACATAAGTTAAATTATTAAATTGTCTTTTTTTATTAATTGGGTTTTGTAATCCTATTTTACATAAATTAAATATAGTATTTCCTATATAAATGACTTTTTTATTTTCAATATTTAAATTCATCAACATTTCATTGTCATGATCAATAAAAATATATTTAGCGCGTGCTATTGCCTTATATTGACTTATAAGAGATTCTTTATTGGGTTTTATTTGTGTTTTTTGATACTTATTATTTGAAATATTTCTTTCAATACTTTTATATGTTGATTCATCATTACATAAAAATAAAATATTATTTTCATGAGTTTTAATTTTTATATTGATAATTTCCCAACGTATATTCATAATTAAACCTCACTTTTTAATTCCCTTTTTGTTAATTCAAACAAAACATCTGAAATTTTATAATTTTGATGTACTACTAAATATATTGCATGAATAATTGGTAAATCTAAATTTGTTTTTATTCGTAACGTATTAATAGCTTCAACAGAATAAATCCCTTCAACAACCATTCCAATTTTTTCTTGTGCTTCTTTTATAGAATAACCTTTTCCTAACAATTCACCAAAACGTCTATTTCTAGAGTATTTTGACATTGCTGTTACAATTAAATCTCCTAAACCAGTTAATCCATAAAAAGTTTCTGTAACACATCCTTCATAATCTCCAATTAATTTTAATTCCCTTAATCCTCTAGTTAATAAAGCTGCTTTTGCATTATCTCCTAACTCAGGATATGCATCACAAACACCTGCAGCAATTGCAAGTACATTTTTAGCTGCTCCTAATATTTCAACACCTTTAACATCTGCATTTGTATACACACGTAAATAATTATTTGCAAATGCTTCTTGAACAATCGTTCGAGCTCTAATATTTTCTGAAGTTGAAACAATTGTTGTATATTTTTTCATTGCTAATTCTTCTGCATGAGTTGGTCCAGATAAAATTACTAATTTTTCTACTTTAGGATTTTCAAGTTTAATTATTTGATTTCCAGTCAACATTGTATTTGCTTCAATTCCTTTTGTACAAACTACATGAATTCCTTGCTCATTATAAAATAATGCTACTTTTTTAGCAGTTTCTCTTAATGCAAATGATGGTACACTATATATTATTAAATTAGCATCTTTTACACAAGATATATCATTTGTAAATTTAATTGATTTATTTAATTTAGCTCCTTTAATATAAGGATTCTCGTATGTTTCTTTTAATTGTTCTA
>CAMZNW010000167.1 GCA_947313935.1 uncultured Mollicutes bacterium | reverse complement strand
CCTCTTGATAAATACGATAAGCATCTATATGACATAATTTATTATTATATTCTTTTATTATATTAAAAGTAGGAGAAGTTATATTTTGTTTAATATTTAATTCTTTTGCAATATATTTAACTAAGGTTGTTTTTCCTGTTCCTAAATCTCCTTTTAAAGAAATAACATCCCCTACTTGTACTAAATTTAATATGAATTTAGCAACATTTATAAATTCTTCTTCTTTTAAAACAATATATTCTTTTAAAATTATCATATATTATTATCTGAATTTAAAGATTCTTTTTCTTGATTATCTACTTCTTGAATGGTTTCACTTGAATTATTTTTTAATTTTATTAAGTCTATTTCTTCTTGTGTATACTTATCTACTTCTTTTTTAGGTGGTAATTCTCGATGTTTTATTAAATAATCAATTTCTTCTTTTGAAATAACTTCTTGTTTTTGTACACAGCTTGCTAATAAATCAACATCAGCTTTTCTTTTTAATAATATTTTTTTAGCTTCTTCGTAACAATCATTTAATACATTTGTTACTCTATCATCAATTAATTGTGCTGTTTTTTCTGAATATTTTTTATTTGCATATGGATTTTTTGAATTTTCATCTTCTAATTGAACAAAACCTAAATCTGTCATTCCAAATTCTGTTACCATAGCACGTGCAATACGTGTTGCTTGCATAAAATCATTTTGTGCTCCGGTTGTTATATCACCTATAAATAATTCTTCTGCAGCTCGACCACCCATTGCAGATATTATTGAAGCTATCAAAGATTTTTTAGTAATAAAACGTTGTTCTTCTTTTTCAGCATATGATACATATCCACCTGCACGGCCACGTGGAATTATAGTTATTTTTTGCACAACATTAGCATCTTCTAATTCTAAACCAATTATTGCATGCCCAGATTCATGATATGAAACCATTTTTTTATCTTTTTTTGAATATTTATTTTTAATTTTTGCAGGTCCCATTAAAACACGATCTATCGCTTCTTCTAAATCATCTTGTGATATTTCTTTTGTATGTTGACGTACTGCTAAAATTGCCGATTCATTAATAATACCTTCTAATTCTGAACCAGCTAAACCTGTTGTTGCACGTGCAATTGCATTAAAATTAACATCTTTAACAAAAACTCTTGTTTTTGCATGATAACGTAAAATATCTTCTCGTGCTTGTAATTCTGGTAATCCCATCATAATTTTTCGATCAAAACGACCTACTCTTAATAAAGCTGGATCTAATTTATCTGCTCTATTAGTTGCTCCAATGATAATAACTTGTGCCTCATCATGATTAGTAGCAAAACCATCTAATTCTACCAATAATGTATTTATTGTTTGTTCTTGTTCTGAATTACGTCCTGGACCATTCGAATCACGACTACCAATTGCATCTATTTCATCAATAAAAATAATGGCAGGAGCATTTTTCTTAGCTTGCTTAAATAAATCACGAACTCTACTTGCTCCTACTCCTACATACATTTCAACAAAATCAGAACCAGACATTGAAAAGAAATTCACTCCTGCTTCTCCTGCTATTGCTTTAGCCATTAGGGTTTTTCCTGTTCCCGGAGGTCCTTCTAATAAAACTCCATTAGGAACTTTTGCACCCATTTCATGATAAATTTGAGGATTTTTTAAATAATCTACTATTTCCATTAATTCTTGTTTTTCTTCTTCATAACCAATAACATTTTCAAATTTTTTAGTAGATTTAATATTAATACTTGCTTTATGTTGTCCCATTGAAAGTGGAGAATTTTTACCTGAAGTCATTTTTTTTAACATAAATGACATCACTGATATAAATAATATAAACATAAATAATGAACTAATAAATCCACCAAGAGCAGTTGAATGAGGCTCCTGAAGTACGATAACTTTAACATTATGTTCATATGCTAATTTTGTAATTTCTGATGTATTATTTTCTAAAATAGTTGAATGAAAAAATTTACTTTGTTTTTTTTCATCTTTTTCTGGTGCTTTATTGAATTCTCCAGTAATTGTATATATTCCATTTTTGGGTTGTACATTCATTGATTTTACTTGTTCTTTTTTAATTGCAGCACTTAATTCTTTATATCCTAAATTGGCAATTCTCCCGCGATTTAAACTTGTTGATAATTGAAATGATCCTAATAATAGGGAAATAAATACACCTAAAATAATCATTCTTACTAATGGATTTAATTTCTTTTTCATTTTACTCCTCTATTATACTATCTCTTGGAATTCCAATACATCGTAAATTACGATAATATTCATTATAATCTAAACCATACCCTAAAATAAATGCTTTTTTTATCGTTGTTCCAATATATTTTGGTTTTAAATCTATAGTACGCCCTTCTGGTTTATCAATTAATGTAGCAACTTCAACTGATTTTGCTCCTCTAAACATTAACAATTCTCTAACTTTTTCAATTGTTTTACCACTATCTACAATATCTTCGACAATAACAACAGTTCTATTGGTAACTGACATAGTCATATCTTTTAATATTTGCACTTCACCAACTGATTTTGTTCCACCAAAAAAAGAAGATACATCCATATAATCTATTTCTAATTTTAAATCAATATTTTTTAATAAGTCTGACATAAAAGGATGACAACCTTTTAATAATCCTAAAAATATTACTGGTCTTTCATTATTTTCATAAGCTTTAGTTATTTCATTTCCCATTCGTACACAAATATCATTAATTTGTTCTTCAGTTAATAATATTTCTTTAAATATTTTATCTTCCATCTTTTCCCCTATTCTTTTAGCAATCATAATTGGTTGATCATATTCATCTACTAAAATTGGCCAAATATCACGTAGATTTCTATCAATTTTATTATCAATCATAATTCTAGTTATTTTTTTACTAAAACCTGAATATTTTATTTTATCTCCTGATTTTCTAGAACGAATCCATAAATTTTCATCTTCACATTATTATTCAATATCATTATATCTATTATAACCTTTTTTTACTTGTTTATGGATTTCATTAGCTATTTTTTTTACTATATTTTTTTTATTTTCTACAATAAAATTACCATAATTTATTAGTAATACTTTGTTTCCTATTAAATCATATGTTTTTGTTCCATTTGTATTATAATCTTTAATTATTAATTCTAATAAATTATTAGATATATTAACAATATTATTACTTTTTAAAAAATTATATAATACTATTTTTTTCATTTCTTTATTTAACTTAATAAAATCTTTTATATCGTATTCGTTACTTAATTCTATTCTTTTTAATTCTTTTATATATATCTCTTCTTTTTCCTTTAATGAAGTTTTATTTAAACTTCCTCGAACTTTATTACGTTTATATTTTGTGATTTTATTTGACGAATCTTCTAAATATTTAATATTATATTTATTTGCATAATAATAAATATCTTTTTTATATATTTTT
>CAMZNW010000166.1 GCA_947313935.1 uncultured Mollicutes bacterium | reverse complement strand
CACAAGGTGCAGTTGTATTTAATGGTACTTTTGAAGAGTTTATGGGAGATAAAGAAATTAATAAAAAAATCGATTTAATGTATGAAGAGGTGGATTAATGAAATTAATAATAGTTGGTGGAGTAGCAGCAGGAGCTAGTGTAGCAGCAAGAGCTCGTCGTTTAAATGAAGAGGCAGAAATAATAATATTAGAACGTGGACCAATTGTATCTTTTTCAAATTGTTGTTTACCAAATCATTTATCAGGACAAATTAAAAATGCAAATGAATTAATATTAATGACACCTAAAAAATTTCTTGATGATTATAATATTAAAGCATACGTTAATAATGAAGTAATTAGTGTAAATAGTGAAAAAAAAAATATTACAATTAAAAATACTAGTACAAATATTATTTCTATTGAAAATAATGATAAATTAGTAGTAACACCAGGTGCAGATGCATTTGTTCCTCCATTTATTGGATTAGATAAAATTCCTCATTATAATCTTAAAACAGTTCAAGATGCTAAAAATATTAGTGAATTTATTAATGTAAATAATCCTAAGCATATAACTGTTGTTGGTGGAGGATTTATTGGTCTTGAAGCTGCAGAAAATTTACGTCATTTGGGAATTGAAATCACTTTAATTGAAGGTTCAAATCAAATAATTCCATTTGTTGATGAAGATATGTCTTTATTTGGTCAAGAAGAAATGGTTAAACATGGAATTAAAATTATTGTTAATGATTTAGTTGAAAGATTTGATGATAAAAGTGTTATATTAAAATCTGGTTTAAAAATAAATACTGATATGTTGATATTAGCAATTGGTATTAGACCTGCAACTAAATGGTTAGAAAGTGCTAATATTGAAATGGATCGTGGTTATATTAAAGTTAATAAAAACTATCAAACTTCAAATGAACATATTTATGCAGGTGGAGATGCTATTTTAGTAGAAAATGGTATAACAAAAATAGCTAGGCCACTTGCCATCGCAGGACCTGCAAATAACCAACGACGTTTA
>CAMZNW010000165.1 GCA_947313935.1 uncultured Mollicutes bacterium | reverse complement strand
AATCAACTAATAATAAAATTTTATTTCTTATTCAAACAAGATAATAATAAAGTCAATTAGTATTTACAATTTTATTATTTGGTATAATTCCAACAATTGCTTGGTTTGTTGTAATATCTATTTTATTTATTGAAACAAAACCAATTGAAGAATATAAACTATAAAGAATATTTCCTGTCGGAACTATTTATGCTTGTGAATTATTTAGTGACTCAACAGATATTTTATTTTTTGTTTTATGAATAAAAATTCCTTGAGAAGTTAAATAAAAAAAAAAAAAAAAAGGAATTTTTCCAGAATAATAATCTTTATTTGTTGAAGTGGGAGTACCGCCATTTTTAATTTTTATACATATATCTTCTAGTTTATAAATAGTCATTTTTAAACCTCTCTTTTAAATATTATAAACATTATAAATGTTAATTGAAAAGAAAAATAATTAATTTAATATTTTATTTTAATGTATATATAAAAAAAGAAATTAAACATACTTTTTAATGAATTTCATACAATTAAAAAAGATGTATAAAAATGAAAGGAGATTAAAATGGCAAATAAAGATTTTAGTCTTTTACAAAGAAATACTATTTGAAAAAAATATTTTGGAGATAAAAATTCTGGTAAAGATGTCTTCGGAAGAGAAATTAAAAAAAATAATTTTGAACGTGATCATATTTATCCAAAAGCAAAAGGTGGTAAAACTAATATTAAAAATGGAATACCTTTAAATCCTTTATCAAATGAAGAAAAAAGTGATAATTTAAGCGGAAAAGTTAATAAACAATCATTTAAAGTTTATGGTAAAAAAGAACAAGGTATTTTAATAGTAAACAATGTTGTAGTAAGTAAATAACTAAACTATAAAAATAAAAAAAAATTCTACTTGAAATTTCAAGTAGAATTTTTTTTTATTTTATTGATTGCCATTTTCTTTCTTAACTTGTTCTTCAATAATTTTTTCAATTTTTAGAAAACTTTCATCAAATAATTTTTTTATTTTTTCACTATTAGAAAATTC
>CAMZNW010000164.1 GCA_947313935.1 uncultured Mollicutes bacterium | reverse complement strand
TAACAACAGCAGATAAATTAGATAATGTAAAATTAATAATAGCACCAACAGAATCAGGAAATACTCCACGAACGATTTCACAAATGAAACCTCGTCAACCTATCTTAGCACTAACTTCAAATATATCTGTTTGTCATAGTTTATCGGCTAATTTTGGTGTATATAGTTCATATCAAAAAACAGAAAATAGTGTTGATAAATTAATAAAAAATTCAGTTAAAACAGCTATAAATTTAGGGTATGTAAAAAAAGGAGATGTAGTAGTAGTAGTTTGTGGAACACCTTCAACTAGTGGATCCACAGATTTAATAAATGTAGTTGAAGTAAGAGAGGAAATTTAATGGGATTAAATATTATAAAACATCCAGTAATTGAACATAAAATATCAATATTAAGAAATATAAATACTTCGACAAATGAATTTCGTCAAGTTGTTCAAGAAATAAGTACTTTAATGGTATATGAAATAACACGAGATTTTAAATTAGAAGAGAGAATTATTCAAACACCAATTACAGAAACAAAAGTCCAAGTTCTTGAAGGAAAAAAATTAGCGATTGTACCAATATTACGTGCAGGTTTAGGGATGGTAGATGGAATATTGAGTGTATTACCAACAGCTAAAGTTGGACATATTGGACTTTATCGTGATGAAAATACTTTAAAAGCAATTGAATATTTTGCAAAATTCCCATCAGATTTAGCAAAACGTGATATATTATTAGTTGATCCAATGTTAGCAACAGGTGCTACGGCAATTGCTGCGATAGATATTTTAAAAAAACAAGGGGCAACTTCAATTAAAATAGTATGTTTAGTTGGATGTCCAGAAGGTGTTTTAGCAGTTGAACAAGTACATCCAGAAGTAGATATTTATTTAGCAGCTTTAGACGAAAAATTAAATGAAAATGGATATATTGTTCCTGGATTAGGTGATGCTGGTGATCGTTTATTTGGTACAAAATAAGGAGAATAATGTTTAAAAAGAAATCAAATGATATTGGAATAGATTTAGGAACAGCAAATGTTTTAATTTATCGTCGAGGTGAAGGAATTATTTTAAATCAACCATCTGTTGTAGCAATAAATAAAGTTACAGGTAAAGTTGAAGCAGTTGGAGAAGAAGCATATTCTATGATTGGACGTAATTCTAGACAAATAGAATTAGTACGTCCATTAAAAGATGGAGTAATAGCAGATTTTGAAATTACAGCAGAAATGTTAAAAATATTTTTAAATAAATTACAATATGGTTCATTATTAAATTTTTCATCACGTCGAATTTTAATTTGTTGTCCAACAAATATAACGACAGTTGAACAAGATGCAATTAAAAATGTTGCTTATAAATGTGGAGCTACACATGTTTTTGTTGAAGAAGAACCTAAAATTGCAGCGGTTGGATCTGGTTTATCAATTTTTGAACCACTAGGAAATATGGTTGTAGATATAGGTGGTGGAACAACAGATATAGCTATTTTATCAATGGGAGATATTGTTAATTCATCATCACTTAAAATTGCGGGTGATGTTTTTACAACAGATATAGCAAATTATATAAAAGATAAGTATAAATTATTGATTGGTCTTAGAATGTCAGAAGATATTAAATTTAAATTAGCTAATGCGTTTGAACCTGATGCTAAAAATGAATTTGAAATTAAGGGTCGTAATTTAATTACCGGATTGCCTGAAAAAATTATAATTAATGAATTAGATGTAAATGAAGCATTAGAGCATTCTATTACAGAAATTGTTAAAGAAACTAAAGCAGTATTAGAAAAATCAGAACCAGAATTAACATCAGATATTATTAATCAAGGAATTGTTATAACAGGTGGAGGAGCATTAATTAAAAATATTGATACATTAATGTCGCAAACTTTACATGTTCCAGTTTATATTGCAGAAGATCCATTAAATTCAGTAGTTCGTGGAACAGGAATTTTATTAGAATTAGATGTAGATTCAACTTCTAGTATTAATTTATAATGTATTTGAATATTCCAATAAAACTTGAGGGATATCTTGATGTGATTAAACAACAAACAATTTTAATTAAAAGTAAAAATAAACTCACTTTATTAAAATTGGGAACAACTAAAGTAAACGATTCGACAAAACTAATGTATTTAATTTATAATCCATTTCCAACAACATTTGTTTTTGATTGTAATTCTTTTACAAAAGATTCAAATTTATTTAAATTATATCCAGAT
>CAMZNW010000163.1 GCA_947313935.1 uncultured Mollicutes bacterium | reverse complement strand
ATTGTAGATGCTGAATTAACAAAAGATTTAGGAGATGTAAAATTATATTTTAATTGTTTAGATCAAAATTCACAAGATGAAGTATTAAAAATATTAAATTCAAAAGAAAAATTCTTAAAAAAAAGATTAGCACAATTGGTGCCAATGCGTCGAATTCCTCATTTAATTTTTAAATATGATGATAGTCTTGATAATTATAATAAAGTAGATCAATTATTAAAGGATGCATTAAAATAATAAAATAATTAAAATAAAAGAAAAATGATTTCAAAATTAATGAAATCATTTTTTAAATTATAATATTAACTTTTATATTTATGAGTTTAAAAACAGAGTTAAAGTTAAATCACTATCAAGTTGACCAGTTTTAATTTTATAATCAATTTCAGAAATTATTTTATATTGATGAGTTAAGTTCGTGATGGAGATATTATTTAACTCTTTAAAGCAAGTTTTAACTCGATAAGGATGGACTTTAAGAATATTAGAAATTTCAGTTGAATTTAATTTGTTAGAAAGTAATTTCACTTGATAAAAAAAACGAAGTTGGCTTGCAAATAATCCAAGTATTTCGTAAATTGTTTGTCCAGCTAAAATACTATCAGAAATAAGTTTTTCTGAAGTTATTTTATCGTACTGTAACATTGCAGTAGTTAAATTAAAAATGTTGAAATGTGAATCAGCAAGTGCATATTCATCAATTATAATATTTGATATTTCATTAGGAAAATCAATTAATGATAATCTAGATAATTCGTTTTGAATTAATGGAATATTAAAGTCGTAACGATTTATTAAAAGTTGTAAATTTTGTGAATTAATATTAATATTATTTTTAAGACAATAAGTTTTAAAGAAAGTAGTAATACTATCTAAATCAGCATTTAATTCAAAATAATTATATAAATTTGTTAAGTTTTGTATATAAACATTATTAGTGTTAAGTGGACGATTTAAAATGATAATAAAATTAATTAATTCAGTTGAAGCAAGTTTAGTTAATAATGATAAATCAAAATTATCTAATTTAACTTTATTTTCAATAAGAGAACAATTTTTTAAAATAATGCCATCATCATTTGTTTTAAATAAAGAAGTACTCATTAATTCATGATAGATATGTTCAAGTGATGTGTCATTATAATCGTAAGAATCAAAATGTATATCTGGAAAATTAAATTTTATTGTTGAATGAATTAATTCGCTATTTTTACTATAATAAATGTTTAACATTATGCTCCTTTTATAATATGATTTTTAGTATATTTAAATTCAACTAATCCTTGTGCGGTATAATAAATTTTTATTCCTCGTTTTTTTAAATGTTCAATTGTTAAGGGATTTGGTAAATTATAATTATTATTTAAACTACTTGTAATTATAGCATATTTAGGATTCAGTGCATCTAAAAACTCTTCATTAGATGATGTTTTAGAACCATGATGATCAACTTTATAATAATCACTACTAATATTTTTATGATGCGCTAAAATATCTAATTCTCCTTGTGATTCTAAATCACCTCCGAAGTACCATTTTTGTCCACCAAGCGACATAATAAATGAAAGAGATCCATCATTAGGATTATTAGTTAAATGATATGAAGATAATAAGGTTATAGTTTTATGATTGAATATAAATGTATCATCTGCTTTTAAAAAATTAAATGGAATGGGACTTAAAGATTCATCTAAAAAAGGAGAAGCATAGAATTGTTTAACTGTAAATTCCTTATTAATAGCATCAACATTACCATAATGATCATTATGCCAGTGTGTAATTAAAACATTATCAATAGTTGAAATACCTTTATAATGAAGAAATTTAATTAATTCATCTTCGGATGTTGGTGGTCCTGTATCTATTAAAATATTTTCTCCATTAAATGGACTTTGAATAAAAATACTATCGCCTTGTCCAACATCAATAAAAGAAATTGTTCCAAAAATATTAAAGTTAATTAAAGATATAATTAGTGTTAAAAAATATAAATTTCGATAAATTTTAATATTAGTTTTAAAGTAATAGTAGATAAATAATAATAAAATAAAAATAACAGGTAATGTTAAATGGGCAATAGTAATATTAAAATGGAGTGAGAAATTAATAAATATCGAAAACAACTTTGTTAAGATAGTTAATAGATAATTAAGACCAAAAGAAAAAGGGCTAAAAGTTAAAAATAATGCTAGTGGTAAAAAAACAAATGAAATAATAAATGTACTAATAAAAACTATAATTGGAGTAACTAAATTAAAAGAATTGTTTAAATTAATTGTAAATGGAAGTAAAAGAAAATATAAACTATAATTAAAATGAATTGGGATTAAATAATTAGGAAGTTTCTTTTGTTTATTAAAAGCAATTAAAGGTGGTAATAAAAAGGATACTAGAAAAGTTAAAGCGAAACTAAGGCTATGAATAGCTAAAGGGTTAAGGAGTAATAAAATAACACAGATAAGTTTAGTTAAAAATTTTTTATCTAATGATGTAATAAGCAAAGCAATTTCTACAAATGATGCACGGATAATTGGATAAGCATTACTAGCTAGAAAAATATATAGAAATAGAAAAGATATTTTTATGATTTTATGTTTTTTAGATGATAAATTTAAATTAAATAAAATAGTATCTAAAATTAAAATTATAATTAACACATGAGCACCAGAAATAGCAAAAACATGTGAAATACCACTTAAATTAATAATATCAGAAGTGGCATTTGAAAAATCTTTATGACCTAAAGCAAGTGAATTAATAAGAATACTATTATTACCAAAAAGTTCTTTATTTTTATGAATTAAAAAAAGACGATAATTTTTAATCATATAATAAAATGAATGATGTGTAGTTAGCGGACTATAACTATTTACAACAAGTTGATAGTTAATTTTTTTTGAATTCATATAAGTAACATAATCAAAACTAGAAGGATTATTATACATATTGGTTATTTTTGTAAGTTTAGATTTAGTTATTAAAAAACTGTCACCATATTTAATGGGTTGATTTATTTCTTTGTGTAAATAATAAACAACTTTTATCTTTTGGTGGTAAAGTATAGTTTCAAAAGATATTTTATCATCATCAATTTTTAAATTATTTTGAATTGTAATGGGGAAAGAACTTGGTAAAGATAGTTCATTATGAATGTGTATAGTTGTTAATAAAGTATAAAATATTGTAATAATAAGAAAATAAAATTGATAATTTTTATAATGTAATTTAATATAGATTAAACTAAAAATAAATAAGATTATATTAATTGATAAGATAAAAATTAAAATAAAACTAATAAATAAATTATCTAAACAATAATTTGTTTTTGTATTTTTAAAAATAAGCCATCTCCTATTCCAGATACATTTTTAATGTCTTCAATAGTTTGAAAATCTCCATTTTGAGTACGATAATCAACAATATCTTTTGCTCTTGTTTCACCAATCCCTTTTAAAAGAGTCAATTCTTGTTCTGAGGCATTATTAATATTAATTAAATCGTCGGGGTTACAAGTACCATTTTTAGGAATAGTTATCATTTCTCCATCTTTTAACTTACGTGCTAAATTGATACAAGAAGTATCAGCATTAGATAGACCACCAGCTTGTTTAATTGCATCATTTAAAAGAACTTCTTCTTTAAATGTGTAAACACCTGGAATTTTCACAGCACCTTTAATATCGATTGAAATAGTATTAGAGTTTAATTTATTATTATCTTTAGATTGATTAGAAGATTGATCTGGTGAATTAATAAATTCTAAATGAGCATAGTTAAATATAATTTTTAATCCACAAATTATTATAATTATACCTACTATAAAATATTTTTTATTAAGCATATAACTCCTATTCTATTATTAACAAAAAACATAGTTTTTATTAAATAATATAAATAATATAAATAATAGATATAAAAATTATAAAATAAAATCTTTTAAGAAAACATAAATAAAAAAAAATCACTTTATGTGATTTTTTTTTATTTATGTTTTCTTAAGATTGCTCTATTCCATGCTTCCTTTTGCATTTGTTTCATATCCATTATAATTTAAAGTTGTAGCCATACCTTTAGATGAATGATTTAAATCATGGCAATGAAAAGCCCATATTCCTGGGTTATTAGCATAAAATCTAATTGAATAAGTATGATTAGGTTTGATTTCAATAGTATCTAATACAAGATTGTTATTAAATTGTTTACCATCTAAACTTATTAGTTCGAATTCATGTCCATGTAAATGAAAAGGATGAACTGAATTCATATGTCCAGTAGATGTTAAGTTAATTTGAACTAAATCACCTTCATCAACTTTTAATGGGGAAGTTTTAGGATATGCTTTATTGTTTATTACCCAGTTCATATGTTGCATATCTAAAGTCATATCAAAAGTTTTATCTGGTATTTTATCTTTAACATCTAAATTTTCATTTGTATTAATGATATTATATAAATAATTATCACTTTTATATAACTTATTTTTAGATATTTGTGAAATATTATTTTTAGAAAGATTAACATGCACTATTTCATTAAAATTATTAGTATAATCTTTAATATAGATAATAAAATTTTTATTAGTATTTTTAATGGTTAAATCAACTCTATTAGCAGTAGGAATATATAAACTTTGATTAGTATAATACGAAGAAGTTACATTATGTGCATCAACACTATTTATCTTATATGATACATTATCTCCAAAATATAATGAAATTGGTGTTGACGCTATATTAACAATATTTAATTTTATATTTTCATTACTATTAAATGTAATATTCTTCATATTTAATCCATTTACTGTATTTAAATCATTAGTAGGTTCATAATTGAAAATTAGAGATTCTTTATTTTTATATGATTGTTGATTTTTATCTTCAACAATTAATGTTCCAAATAAAAGTTCTGAATTAACTTGGTTATATAAATTTACATGTGAATGAAACATAAAAGTACCAGGTTTTGATAAATGAAATTCATAAGTACATGATTTCCCAGGTTTAATTGGGTCTTGTGAAATACCACCAACACCATCCATTTTTTTTTTTCTATTAACACCATGAAAATAAGCTGTAAAAGGATATTTAGTTTCATTTGTAAATTTTATTTTTAAAAATGTATTTTCTATAACTCTAATTTGTGGAACTTCAGCATTATTGTTTATGTAAAAACGTTTTGAATCATTTGTGACATCAAAATTTTAAAATTTTTTTCTACTTCATTACTATTAATAGTATTTTCAAAATTCATATTTTGTATTATTGTATTATTATTTGAATTTCCTTCTTCTTTGGAATTGAAAAAAATAAGTAGTAAAGAAATAAATAATAAAGACATTAAAATATAAATTATTTTTTTATTTTTCATAATCATTGCACTTCTTTTTAATTTGTTCATTAACTTTATTGATTAAATGTTTTTCTTCTAATTTGATTTGATTTGCAATATCTGGAAATTTTTTTAAAAAATTAGGATTAATATTATAAATAGTTCTATTTCCAATTTTAAATGATGTAATAATTTGAGCATCTTTTAAAATTTTACAATGTTTAGAAATATCGACTTGTTTAATATTAGTGATTTTTTCTAAATGTACTTGACAAAAATCACCTTTTAATAAAACAGCAATTATTTTTATTCTTTTTTCATTTGATAATGCTTTACTAATTTTTAACAGTCCCACGCGTCTCCTTTCTAAAAAACGAATATTCTTATTTCGGAATATTCTAAATATAGTATAACATATTTAAAATAAAATACATAAAATATATCTACAGTAGTATAATAAAATAAAATTTCTTGTAGATAAGTATTAAAATACTTGACTAAGCTTATGAATATATGTATACTTTATATAAAGATAGAGAACCTATTTCGAATATAAGTTTAATTAACTAAATGATAAATTAGATAAATTTTTATATTAACAAAACTTGTTTTACATAAAAGGATAATATGATCATAATAGCAGCAGCAAAAACTATGAATAATAATAATAAATTAGAATTTGAATGTTCTAAAGATACAAAAAAATTAGTAAATAAAATTCAAGAAATTAACAAAGTACAGTTATGTGATATTTTTAAAATAAAAAATAAAATTTGTGAACAAACTAGTAATTATTATGCAAATTTTTTAAATAATAAAGGTAATTATGCTATTATAAAATATAATGGACTAGTATATAAACAGATTGAGAGTGAGTCTTTAAAGAATGAAAAATTTTTAAAAAATAATGTATATATAATAAGTGCATTGTATGGATGTATAAATAGTATGGACATTATTAATAATTATAGACTAGATTTTAGTGCTGCTTCTAACAAAATAGCAGGAGAAAATTTATATAATTTCTGGATAAAAAAAAATGAAAAATATCTAGCAATCAATAGTAAAAATAAAACTATTTTAAATTTAAGCTCAAAAGAGTATTTAAAAGCATTAGGAAATTTAGAAAATTATATTGTATACAATATTGAAAGTATTAATAAGATACCTAATACATATTTAAAAAAAGTAAGAGGAAAAATTTTAAATTATGTAATAAAAAGTAAAATAGAAAATTACGAACTATTAATAAATTATAAAGATGAAGAAATAGAAATAAAAGAAATAAAAAACAACATAATATATTACGAGTATAAAATAAATATATAAAGAAAAATAGTTAAAATATTAATAGATAAAAAATGAATTGTGAATTATAATATATAAGATACATCATAATAAAACTCTATTTAAGCGTTAATAGTTTTAGATAGATACGATATTAGTATAATATTTGTGTAATAAAATCAAAAAAAACTCTATTTCCTTGACGTTAAAAAAAAAATATGCTATAATATATTTTGTTGGTAATAATACCAATCAAAAGAAGGACTTTGAAAACTAAATAGATAACAACCCGTCAATATAATAATTGATAACAAAAAAATGAGCAGCAAACTTTTACTGAGAGTTTGATCCTGGCTCAGGATGAACGCTGGCGGCATGCCTAATACATGCAAGTCGAACGAGCTATAC
>CAMZNW010000162.1 GCA_947313935.1 uncultured Mollicutes bacterium | reverse complement strand
TCTAACTAATTGATTAACATATGACATTTCATTATCATACCAAGCTACCACTTTTACTAATTGTTTATTATCAACTTCTAATACTTTAGTTTGTGTAGCATCAAATAAAGATCCATAAGTTGTTCCAATTATATCTGTAGATACAATTAAATCTTCATTATAACCAAAAGATTCATTAGCTGCAGTTTTCATAACTTCATTAATTTCAGCTACTGTTGTATTTTTATTTAAAATAACTGTTAATTCCGTTAAAGAACCTGTAATTGTAGCAACTCGTTGTGCTGAACCATCTAATTTTCCATTTAATTCCGGTATAACTAATCCTATTGCTGCTGCTGCACCAGTTGTATTTGGTACTATTGAATTAGCTGCTGCACGTGCACGACGTAAATCTCCTTTTGGATGTGGTGCATCTAATGTGTTTTGATCATTAGTATATGCATGAATTGTCGTCATAATTCCTTGTTCTATTTCAAAATTATCTTGTAATACTTTTGCCATAGGAGCTAAACAATTCGTTGTACATGATGCTGCAGATATTACAGATTCTGAACCATCTAATATATCGTGATTTACACCATAAACGATTGTTTTTAAATCTTTTCCAGCTGGCGCTGATATTATTACTTTTTTAGCTCCTGCTTTTATATGAGCCTCTGAACTAGATTTTGAAGTGAAAAAACCAGTTGATTCAATTACAACATCAATATCAAGTTCTTCCCATGGTAAATCTTCTGGATTTTTTTCTGAAAATATTCTAATTTCTTTTCCATCTACTATTATCCCATTATCATTAGTTGTAATACTATTTACTTTATATGAACCTTGTGCTGAATCATATTTTAATAAATGAGCTAATGTATTAGAATCTGTTAAATCATTAATTGCTACAATTTCAAATTCAGAAGATTCAAACATTGTTCTAAATACTAATCTCCCTATTCTTCCAAATCCATTTATAGCTATTTTCACTGACATAAATTCCTCCTTTAAATTATACTTTTATATTATACTACAATGAAATAAACATTGCAACTAAATAATTATTAATTTTTAAGTATCTATTTATAATTAACCTTAGTATTTTTATAAAAAATTGATAATTAAAATCATTTTTATTATAGTTTTTTTAATAATATAGTTTTTAAACATGTTATAATATATATATTAGAGGAGATTTTATGAATTTTACAAAATTATCAAAAAAATTTATTTTTAGTATTATTATTTTATCTATTATTTTAGGAATCACATATGATATTTATTTATTAATTAATGATGAAGAACTTTCTAATATTTACAATATTTTTATAAATATAATCTTTTTATTTCTTTTTTATTATTCTGAACAAATATATGAACAAAAGATTAGCTTCTTTCCAATGTCCTATTACTATGTTGCTGCTTTATTTTCTTTTTTTTCGATGTATTTAGGAAGTTTTTTAAATTACTATGAGTTTTTTTCTTGGTGGGATACATTGCTTCATTTTACAAGTGGTATTCTTTTAGGATATTTATCAATAATTGCTGTTAATTTATTATTTCATGAACATATTTTTGAAAAACGTTGTATTAAAGAAGCAAAAAAAATCATAGTTATTGGGATTTTATGTGCAATTTCTTTTGGGGTTTTTTGGGAATTTTATGAATTTACATTTGATTTTTTAACTGGTGGTAATATGCAACGTGGATTTTATATTGATGATTTAAATAATGTATTAGATACTAATGTTCGAAATTCTGGTCGTTTTATTGATCCTAGTTTAACAGATACAATGAAAGATTTATTTCTTTCAACAATTGGTGCGTTTATTTCTGGTATTGGTGCATATCTTCAAATTAATAAAAACTTAAAAAAGGTGAATCATGAAGGAAAGTGATATTTTTTATCCGCTAGTATCTTATTTTAATCAACTTGGTTATGAAGTTTTTGGAGAAGTACTAGATTGCGATGTTGTTGTAAAAAAGAATAAAGAATTAATTATTGTTGAAATGAAATTAAATTTTAATATTAAACTTATTATACAAGCAATTGATCGTTTTAAATATTCTGATAAAGTTTATATAGCAATACAGAAACCAGCTAAATTTAATCGAAAAAAAAGACTTGAGCTTAAAAAATTATGTACAATGCTAGGGTTAGGTATTTTTATTATTGATTTAAATAATAAATTAGTTGAAATTGAATTATTACTTGAATCAACTAATATTCATAAAATTAAACAAACTAAACAAAAAGAAATTTTCAAACAACTTAATGATACTAAATTTAATTTAAATATTGGTGGAGTTAATCAAGTTAAGATTAATACTTCTTATAAAGAAAAATGTATATATATTGCTTGTATATTAACTAGATGTGAAATTATTTCTGCTAAGCAATTAAAAGATGAATTTAATTTCAGTGAAAATATTTATAATGTTTTATATAAAAATTATTATAATTGGTTTGAAAAAGTTCAACATGGTTTTTATAAATTAACAGATCTTGGTTTTGAAGCTCTAGATGATGAACGCTATTATCCTATTGTATATTATTATCAAAATGAACTTGATAAACATTATAGCATTAAAAAAAAGACTTTATAAGTCTTTTTTATATTTATATTTTTTCTAATGTAATATTAATATGTTCAATTACTTTTTCTTTCCCAAATATTTCTAATATATCTGCTAATTCTGGTCCATGCATTTGAAATGTTGTTGCAATTCGTATTGGCATAAATAATAATTTTCCTTTTACTTGTACTTCTTGTCCACATTGTTTAATTAAATCTTTAATTATACTAGCTATAAAATTATCACATGCTATTACTAATTGTTTGAATGTATTTAAAGTTTTAAATACCCCATCTTGTTTAATAAATTCAATTGCTTCATCATTTAAAATAGGCGTTTGAAAAAATAATTCACTTGCTTTTTTTATTTCTTCTCCAAAACTAATTTCTTTTTTATATAATAAACTTATTTTATTTATTGTGTTATCATCATATAAATTTGAACTAATAAAAGGTTTTACTAAATTTAAATAATCTTCATCACTTAATTTTTTTATATATTGATTATTTATCCAAGATAATTTATCAACATCAAATTTTGCACTTGATTTGGATAATCGTTTTGTATTAAACATTTTTATTAACTCTTCTTTATTTAATATTTCAGCAGTTGATTCTGGTGACCACCCTAATAATATTATAAAATTAAACATTGCATTTGGCAAATAACCTAATTCTTTATATTCTGAAATAAATTGAATAATTGAAGTATCTCGTTTTGATAATTTTTTTCCATCTTCATTAACAATTAATGTCATATGACCAAATTCAGGAATTCTAAATCCTAAAGCATTATATAACATTATTTGCTTTGGAGTATTAGAAATATGATCCTCACCACGTAAAACATGTGATATTTCCATTAATGCATCATCTATTGTAACTGCAAAATTATAAGTTGGAATTCCATCACGTTTAATAATATTAAAATCACCTGAAACATCTTTACTATTAAAAGATACTTCTCCTTTTACTAAATCATTCCAAGTAATTACTTCATCATCACTTACTTTAAAACGAATTGAATATGGTTTATTTTTAGCTAAATTATCTACAATATCTTTTTCTGATAAATGGCGACACTTCCCACTATACTTAGGGATTTTTCCAGCATTTTTTTGTATTTCTACTTCATCTTCTAACTCTTTTGATGTACAAAAACAATAATATGCCTTTTTATTTTTAATTAATTCATTTGCATAAGGTTGGTATATTCCTTTTTCAATACGTTCTAATTGTGTATATGGTCCAAATTCTCCTCCTA
>CAMZNW010000161.1 GCA_947313935.1 uncultured Mollicutes bacterium | reverse complement strand
AACATTATCATAATAATTTTAATAATTCTTATTACGAACTCAAACAAGCTTTTTTAAATTATTATAATTCATATTTAATTGATAAACATCTTGTTGCATGTCATAATGATGCACAACTTGCTAATTTTATTATTTCTAATCATGATAAATATTTTTTATTAGATTGGGAATTTGCTGGTAACAATGATCCATTATATGATATTGCATCATTTGGTAATAAAGATTTTAATTGTGCTCTTAAGTTATTAGCTACTTATTATCCTAATTATACTTCTAATCAATTACGAGATTTATATATTTGGAGGATGTTTCAATGTTTACTATGGTTTAATGTTGCAAATACTAAACATAATAATGGTTTAAGTACTTCATTACATGTTGATTTTGACATCATTGCTACTAATTATTTAGTTTTAGCTAGAAAATTTAATACTACTATTATGAATATGATATAATATAATAAGTTATAATTGAAAAATTATAGTTAAACTATTAAAATTAAAATGGAGGATATATGAATATTAAAAAAATTATTCCTTCTTCAAATAATACATCAAAAAATAATTTAAAAATTATGGCTTTAGGTGGTTTAGGTGAAGTAGGTAAGAACTGTTATGTGATTGAAAGTGATGAAGATTTATTTGTAATTGATTATGGAGTTATTTTTCCAGATAAAAGTAATTTAGGGATTGATTCAATTATTCCAAATTTTTCTTATTTGAAAAATAATCAACATAGAATTAAAGCTTTATTTATTACTCATGGTCATGAAGATCATATTGGAGGTATACCTTTTTTAATTAAATCATTACATATACCAATGATTTATGCAACATTAACTGCTAAATTAATGATTGAAAGAAAATTTAAAGAACATAATATCAATTGTCCGATTACATTAATTGATGCTCATTCTAAATTAACCTTTGGGAATGTTCAAATAGAAACTTTTAGTCAAGCACATTCTATTCCAGATGCTGTTGGCTTATTTTTTGCTACACCACGTGGTAACATTGTAACAACAGGAGATTTTAACGTGGATTTTGCAGCTGCACCTAAAAACGCCAATGATTTTTATAAAATTGTAGAATTAGCTCAACGTGGGATTTTATGTCTAATGTCAGATTCTACTAATGCTATTACACCAGGATTTAGTTTATCTGAATATGTTGTTGGTGAAAATTTAAAAACTTTAATTAAAGAAGCTAAAGGACGAATTATTTTTACTACTTTTGCTTCAAATATAAATCGTCTTGAACAAATTATTCAAGGAGCTCTTCTTGATAAGCGAAAAATATGTGTTTTAGGACGTTCTTTAACTAATGCTTTAACGATTGGACAAAAAACTAAACATTTAAATTTCAAAAATACCGATATTATTGAAGCTAAACATATAAAAAATTATGCACCTCAAGATATATGTATTATTTGTACTGGTTCTCAAGGTGAAGAATTAGCAGCTTTATCAAGAATTGCTAATGGCTTGAATTTTAATATTGAACTTGATTGTACTGATACTGTTGTTTTTGCTTCAAATCCTATTCCTGGTAATAATTATCCAATTGGAAAAATTATTGATTCATTAACTAAAAAACAATGTAAAGTAATTAAAAATACAAATGTTTTTAAAACACATGCTTCAGGACATGCTTCGGAAGAAGAACAAAAATTACTTTTAACTTTATTTAAACCTAAATATTTTATGCCAATAC
>CAMZNW010000160.1 GCA_947313935.1 uncultured Mollicutes bacterium | reverse complement strand
CCTTGATGTGCAGATATAAAATCGATCATATGAATATAGTATCTAATACAAGTACCATCTTTAGTATCATACTTATTTCCATTAATAATAAATTTATTACCTGATTTTATTGAAGTTAATATTTTAGGTACTATTGAACTAAATTCGTCCCATGAATACCCAAGCTTAGCTGAACCAATTACATTAAAATATCTAAATACAACATATTTGAAACCTTTATATTTAGCATAATAATCTAATAATTTTTCTCCCATTAACTTACTAGTTCCATAAGGATTAATTGGCTTAGTTATACTTTCTTCTGTCACTAAATTAGAATTAGTATCATAAACAGCAGCAGTCGATGAAAAAATTATTTTTTTTACATCAAACTCATCCATAACACGTAAAATAACTCCTAATCCATTAACATTAACATCTAAATATTCCTCAGGTATTTTAAAGCTTTCTTCTACATCAATTAAAGCAGCAAAATCCATTACTAAATCTATTTTATTTTCTCTAAATATTTTTCTAATTCCATTTATATCACGAATATCTTCTTTATAAAAAATTGTACGTTCATTTATAGCTTCTAAACTTCCATTAATTAAACTATCTACTACTATTACATTATGTCCATTTAACAACAATGAATCCACCATATTTCTACCTATATAACCACATCCACCAGTAACTAATATATGCATTTTACCACCTTTATTTATTACAAGTATACCATAATGAGAGATTGTTTTGTATATACTTTCTAAATATTTATTAAAATACAAAGTACACATTTTAACTCTTAATTTTATAAAATAATTATATAAAAATAACTAAGTTATACATATTATTTATCTACTAATTATTTTAAAATGAGTATCATTAAATAAATATATTATTTATTATTTCCTTAATAAAATTTTATATAATCACCTATTTCATTTAATTTAGACGTTTAAAAAATTTTTTGTCTATTATTATCTTTAAACCATTTCTATTCTACCTACTCATATACTTAAATAATTTATTCAATTAATTATATTCGATACCTCAATATCTTCACTTTTTTTAATAGTTAATTATCCAAAATCAACTTTATACTTAATTTTAAATTCTCTAATTATAATATAAATCATTTGATAATTTAATGTTATCTTTAGTTCTTCTTCTTTTAATTTTTCAATATAATACTCTAAAATTATTTTGAATTCATTTAATATTTGTTCCAATAACTTAATAACATTATTTTTATTGGAACATTTAGAAAAATTAAAGATAACAACTCAATAACAACTCATATTTTCATAAATACTACATTCTTTATTTTTTTGTTTTATGGACTAAATTATCTATGTGTTTATATCACATATTTTATAACTATTTACTAAAAATATTCAAAATATTGTTTTCTTATTCCTTATTTTTGAGTTCATATCTAAATTATCTAAACTAGAATATTTACACTTTCAATAGCTCTTTAATTCATAGTTTAAAGAACAAATATTATATTCATACTACACCTACATATATTTCATATTTGGATAATGTAATACTACAAAAATTCATTTTTAATACCTTTTATTACTAATGATGAATATTCTGATGCTATCAATTTATTTAAATTAAATTTTAAATTTTAATAAACTAAATCTATTAACATCTGCTTTAGTTTTAATTTTCCTATTATTAATATAACATTTAAATCTTTCAAACTTTACTTACTAATCTAGTTTTGATATTAATATTAAAGCTATAGCTGTAATGAATAAATGTAGGTCATATATTTTAGGTAAAAAATCAATATGTATTAAATATGTTGTTGTAATTAATCCTAAAAAAGCACCACCTAATTTAATTGCAATTTGATAAATTCCTAAGATAGTATTTTGAAAGTTCTTTGGAGTAGATTTTTCTAAATAATTAATTGTAATTGGAATAAATAATCCTGTAAATACACCTAATAAAATGTTTCCTAAATTAATAATAATTTTACTATTATATAAATGTCCTTTTGAATAAAAAATCAAACAACTTAAAATTGTAATCATATACAATAATTTTTTCATTTTAATTTCATTTATTATTCTATTATAATTTTTCATTAATAGAAACTCTAACATAATTGATAAAAATCCAACTAATCCCACTACAAAACCATTTATATTTACTATTTCAGTATTATATGTATAAGTATATGCATCATCTGCTGTAATAACTCCATACGTTAAAAAAGTTATTAATATCATTAAATATATATTCTTATTATGTATGATAACTTTCATACTTTTTTTATAACTTAAATCATTTTTTGTATTCTCAATTTTAAATTTAGTTAATTGAATTATTATAAGTATTAATAATAATATATCAATACTTATTACAATATTAAAACTCACTGTACTTAAAACATAACTATTAATAAAATAACTACATGCTGCTCCTAATGAACCAATTGCACGTATTGATGAATAGTTGTTTTCTTGATTATTTTTTAAAATTAAACCATCTATTAAAGAAGTTACAGACATAAATGTTGTCCATATTAAAATATAACTTATTGCAATAATATATTTATTTACACTTATCATTAAAATTAAAAAAATTAAACCTGTTAATATCATATTAATTTCAATAATTTGTTTAGTTTTTAATCTAACATCACTTATAATACCAAACAATAATAAACTTACAACTAAAATACCTAATCCAATAGTATTTAACAAACCAACTGTAGTTGATAAAAAACCTTTATTAATTAAAAAAGGTGCTAAAAAAAAACTTATTGATACAAAAATAAAATAATAACTAAACATTATTATCATACTATTTTTATTTTTGTTCATTAAGAACACCTAATTTTAATGCTTCTACTTTATCTAGATGTTCCCAAGTAAATTCTTCTAGATTACGACCAAAATGACCATATACAGCTGTTTTTTTGAATATTGGTTTTCTTAAATCTAAACTTGAAATAATTCCTTGAGGAGTCAAATCGAAAACATTTCGTATAACACCTGTCAATACTTCATCTTGTATAGAAGCCGTACCAAAAGTTTGTACTAAAATAGAAGTTGGTTCACTTACTCCAATTGCATAAGATAATTGAATTTCACAACGATCTGCTAACTTAGCTGCTACAACATTTTTAGCAATATAACGGGCCATATAAGCACCACTACGATCGACTTTAGTTGCATCTTTACCAGAAAATGCTCCCCCCCCATGCCGAGCACTTCCACCATAAGTATCAACAATTATTTTTCTTCCTGTTAATCCAGTATCACCATGTGGACCACCAATTACAAAACGTCCTGTGGGATTAATCAATACTTTAAAATCTAAATCTAAATCAAAAGATGTAACAACTTCATTAATTATATACTCTTGAACATATTTTTTAAACATCTCAAAATCTATAT
>CAMZNW010000159.1 GCA_947313935.1 uncultured Mollicutes bacterium | reverse complement strand
GTAAAGCTGCCGATATAACTAAATGTTTATCTTTTAAAATATTAAATAAATATTGATCATTTTTTTGTGTGTAATCTAAATTATAAGCACTAATAGCAATAGCTTTTTTTTCATTTGTAATTGCTGATACAAAAACTTGTTTTGCAATACCATTCCCATATCCAGCCATAATAACCTTATCATTTTTAAGTATTCTAATTAAATCTGCAGTTGCTGTTTTTGTATATTGTAATGGATTAGATGACCCATTTATTGAAATTATTTTTTTATTTAATAATGATAAATCTCCTTGATAATATAATACCCATGGTGGATTTTTTAATAATTTCAATTTTATTGGATATTCTTTTTCTTTTATTGTAACAAATTTGTACTTAAGTTGTTGTACATATTTTTCTGCTTCTATTTCATTAATATCTTTTAATTTTGGATCTAATCTGATAATTTTTTTCAATTCCATTTCATTTTTAACTTGATAATTTAAATAAGCTATTTTATTTCGCATTTTCTCTCCTATTAAAATATACACTAAAATTTTCATTTTTAGAAATTGTTTTATATATATTAAAATAAAAAAATAAATTATAATAATTTATTTTTCAATAGTTATAATATTATTATTAACATTAAATTCTAAAGCATTTGTTTTTTCATTTTTAACAATATATTTTTTAGGAGGATTTTTTATATTATATAATTTATCAATTTGATCTTGATTTTTTAAATAAATATGTATTTGATTTCCTATAACATCCATCGAATCTCCTTTGTTATTATAGTATTTTAAATATCCTTTTCGTTTAACATCAAAAATTGAATTTAAAATATTAGAATTATTTATTACTCCACTACCTTTATTTATTTTTATATTCATTTTTAACCCTATAATACGATTTAATTTTATTTGTGAGATATAAGAACTATATTTAATAGTATTAAAATTAATATCATTAATTGATAGTATACTATCTCTTGTTTTTATATTAATTTTGTTTAAATTGACATTACTAATATTAATCTTAGCCTTATCACCACTTATTTTTATATCTGGCTTAACATATTGATCTGGAATATAAACATTTATAATATTTTGTCGAACAAAACTATCAATTTTTATTCTTCTTTTTTTTTCATATTGGCGTATTTTAATAGTTCCATTATTTTCGTCTAAATAAATACTATGATTTTTTAAAGAATTATTTGTTTCTTGTATTTCCACTTTATAATCTTCTTTTGAAGTTGAATAAATATTTACTTGACTTGAAGGAATATTAATATCAACTTTATTAAAATCTTTATTTTTTAAATAAAATGTTTGTAAATTAGTATTATTACCTTTATAAAAAAAACCAAATAATAATAATAGTATTACTATTAAATACATAACTATTTTTTTCATTTATCTCCTAATCTAGATTTAATTGGTTCAAAACTAGTTCGATGTACACCTTTAATTATACCATATTCTTTAATTGCTAGGATATGTTTTTTTGTCCCATATCCTACATGAGTTTCAAAACCATATAATGGGTATTTTTTAGCCATCTTGAACATTTTTTGATCTCGAAAATCTTTTGCAATAATACTAGCAGCTGCAATTGAATTAGATTTCGTATCTCCTTTTATTAAAGAATTTGAAGGGATTTTTAATTTTGGTTTTTCAAAATCTATTAAAGCATAATCAACATCATTACCAATATTTTTAACTACTTTTTTCATAGCTAAAATAACTGCTTTTTTTATTCCTATTTTATCGATTGTAGTTGCCCGTACTTCAACTATTTTATAAGCTCTTGCCTCATTTTTTATTAAATTTGCCATTTCATGTATTTTCTTTTTATTTATTTTTTTAGAATCATCTAATCCCAATATTTTTTTATCTAATATTACTCCCGCTACTACAACTGACCCAGCAAGAGGTCCTCTACCAACTTCATCAATTCCAATAATATTTTTATACCCTTTTATTTTTAATTCATTTTCATATTTATTCATTAATTTATATTTTTTTTCTAAATCTTTACTCATCTAATAAAATTAATCCAAATTTTTGTTTTCGAAAATCATTAATTAAAGTTTTACTAACTCGTTCATAATCATATTCTTTTTTGGGTAATAAAGCACCAATACTTTTGGCAATCGCATTATATAAAATTTCAATATCATATTCATGAACATCCAAATTATATCTAGAAAAAAGTTCACTTTTATGTTCAAAATACAACTTTTCTAACAAATAAACTGCAATATCATCAATATGTAC
>CAMZNW010000158.1 GCA_947313935.1 uncultured Mollicutes bacterium | reverse complement strand
TTTTATTGTAAGATTTTTATATACTTTTTCAGCGAATTATACAATATTATTATCTTTTATTGCACCAATTTTAATTATGGTAATAGTAGCAGTAGGTACTAATAATTTACAAGGAGAAAATAAATTGTTTTTTATAAAATTTTTTAAAACAATTATTGTTACATTATTTATATTAGCTATTAGTACAGCGATAATAAGTAAGTTGTTTGTTGGATATTTAGTATCTGATATGATAGATACTAAACAAGAATGGTTAGAACCTTTTAATCATTTAGTAATTAATGTTGAACCATTATTTAATATTTTTGTTGGTTTATTAATTGGGATGACAATTGGAATGTTAGCTAAAAAAAATTCTACAATTATGAATGTTTTTTTGGAAAGTGAACAAATAATTAATCAATTAATGGTTAAATTTATGTTACCATTAATGCCATTTTGGATAATTGGTACATTTGCTCAAAGTGGATATTCTAATCAGGGGATTGAAGTTGTTAAAACAGATTTATTTTTAAGTTGGTTAATATTACTTATTCAATTTTTATGGTTATTTATTATGTATATAGTAGCTTCTAAATATAGTAAAATAGCAATAAAAAAAATAATTAAAAGTGCATTTAAATTATATATTGAAGTTGTATCTTTAGCAGGAAATGGAACAGGAGTAATAGTACCAATTGCAGTAGAAGCACAAGAGGAATTAGGTGTTAATAATGATAAAGCTAAAATAATTTCTGCATCAAGTTTTAATATGCCAGGTAGTTTAATTTCGAATATTGTTTTTTCATATGGAATAATTTGTATGTATCATTTAGATGTAACATTTTTAATGTATAGTATGTATATTGTTTGTTTAGTATTTTTATTAATTTTAGCTCCAGCTGTACCTGGTGGTGTATTTGCAGCAAGTTCAACAATTTTAACTCCACTTCTTGGTTTTGATACAGGACAAATAAATTTAATGGGTGGATTTTATTATAAACAAGGTACTTCTAATAGTGCTGTTAATAATGCAGCAGATTTATATATGGGTCCAATTCTAAATAAAAATGAATAATTTATGTTATAATTGTTTTGGAGGAAGTACAATGAAAAACTATATGATGCCTTATGTAATAGAACAAACTTCTAATGGAGAGCGAACTTATGATATTTATTCACGTTTATTAAAAGATCGAATTATTTTTATTAGTGGAGAAGTAAATGATGAAATGTCTAATGCAATTGTTGGACAAATGTTATTTTTAGTAATGGATAATCCTAAAGAAGATATTAAAGTTTATATTAATTCACCAGGTGGTTCTATAACAGCTGGGATGGCAATTTATGATACAATGAATTATATTCCTTGTGATGTTCAAACAATTTGTGTTGGAATGGCTGCAAGTATGGGGGCAATTTTATTATCAAGTGGTACAAAAGGAAAAAGATCAGCATTACCAAATTCAGAAATTATGATTCATCAACCATTAGGTGGTGCTCAAGGACAAGCAAGTGATATTGAAATTTCAGCGCGTCGAATTGTAGAAATGAAGAAGCGTTTAAATAAAATACTAGCTAAAAATTCAGGAAAAAAAATAGCAGAGATAGAAAAAGATACTGATCGTGATAATTTTATGTATGCACCAGAAGCAATGAAATATGGATTAATAGATGAAGTTTTAGGTGATTAAGACATAATAAATTACAAATCATAAAGGATAGATAAATATAAAAGATAGTATAATATTATTATGATATAATAAAAAATTTAAATAGATAGAGGTGCTTTTGACATAAGTATTATTATTCATTTCTTACAGGAGAATAATAAAAAAGGGGATAAAGCCGAAATAATAAAAAAGCTGTAACTTTTTTATTGTTGCTAAGTTCATTAATAATGAGTTTAGTGTCACGTGAGTGGGGTGCTATCTTTTGTATACTTTTGTGTATAAAATGATAGTCGTAGTGACTATTTTTTTTATTAGGGGAGATTAAATGATTTTAGGGGATACACATTTTGGATTTTTGACATTATTGCCAGCAATAGTTGCAATTTTTTTAGCTTTTAGAACTAAAAATGTTTATATTTCATTATTAGTAGGGATATATTCTGGGATTTTATTATTTAATATTTTTAATTTATTAATTGTAAAAGAATTACCAATATATTATTTAATAATAATAATTTTTGCATCTTTTTTAGAGATTGCACAAGTATTAACAAATGTTCTTGGAGATCCATGGGATGCAGGCATTGTTTTACAAGTTTTATTTATTGGAGGATTAATTCACTTAATTACTTATTCAGGTGGAAGTAAATCAATGGCTCGTGCAATAGCTAAAAAGTCTAAAGGACAACGTTCTAGTCAATTTTTAACTTGGT
>CAMZNW010000157.1 GCA_947313935.1 uncultured Mollicutes bacterium | reverse complement strand
AATTTGTTTTAAAAAATTAATTATTCATTAAATTAAAAAATAATGACATTTCTAAAAAAATAAAATGATTAAGTCATTTTTTTTTTTTATAGAAAGGGGCATATATGAAATTAATTGATTTTATTGGTCAAAAGCATTTACTTGGTAAACAAGGTCCTATTACTAAGATTATTGAAAATAAAAAAATGTACTCTTTTATTTTTTATGGGCCTCCTGGTATTGGTAAAACTACGTTAGCTAATATAATTATTGAACAGTTAGATTATCCATTTTTTCTTCGTAATGGTGCTACTATTAAATTAGAAGAATTACGTGAAATAATTAAAACATCACAATTAAATGGTCCACCAATAATACTATTAGATGAAGTACACCGTTTAGATAAACGAATACAAAATTTTTTACTTCCATATTTAGAAAATGGTCAAATATTTTTAATTGGTACTACAACAGAAAATCCTTTTTTTGTATTAAATGCAGCACTACGAAGTCGACTTCTTTTATTTAATTTTAAACCTATTTTTAAAGATGATTTAATTGATGGATTGAAAAAAAATAATTTACTTCTTTTTAAGAATAAAATATTAAGTTCTGAAATTTTATTAACAATTTATAATATTTCTAATGGTGATGTTCGAATGAGTTTAAATATTCAAAATTTTATTTTAACTAATTATACTCTAGATGAAATTTCTAGTAAATTTCTTTATGAGTTATTTGAACCAAATTTCATTTATGATAAAAATGAATCAAACCATTATGATTTATTATCTGCTTTTCAAAAAAGTATTCGTGCATCTGATGTTAATGCTTCTATGCACTATTTAGCGAGATTATTACGTAGTGGAGATATTAGTTCTCTTTTAAGACGTTTAATTGTTATTGCATATGAAGATATTGGTTTAGGTAATCCTAATGCATGTTCTCGTACTACAATTGCTGTCCAAGCTTTTGAGCAAGTTGGATTACCTGCTGGAGAATTAATACTTGCACAAGTAGTTGTAGATTTATGTTTATCACCTAAATCCACTTCTTCATATCAAGCATTAAATATGGCAAAAACTGATTTAACAACTTCTTTTGTTGATCAAATACCAAGTTATCTTTTATATAATCAACCACATAAAACTTTATATGATCGAAATGTAGTTAAATATTTAGATAATTTACCTAATAATTTAAAGGGACATGAATATTTTATTAGTCAAAATAGTTCTACATATGAACGCCAATTAGCAATTAATTATAAAACACATCAAGATGGAGTTAAGAATTATGGAAAGAAAAAATGATATTTTTAAGTTAAATAATCAGAATATTTTAGAATTTGTTCACCCTGTTTATCCTGAGTATAAAATATATTTTTCGACTATTTTAGATGGAAATTCTATTAATCAATTTAATGGTTTAAATCTTGCTTATCATGTCGGTGATGATAATTTAATTGTTTTAAACAATAAATTAATTTATACTAAAAAACTTGGTTTAAAACCAAGTCAAATGATTTTTGCTAAACAAATCCATGGCTCATATATAAGTTTGGTTAATTTAGATAATCAAGATCATGGATTTTTTAAACAAGAAACTGAAATTCAAAATACTGATGGATTGTATACATTTAAATCAGAATTAGCTTTAAATGGATATTATGCAGATTGTACTCCTATTTATATTTTTGAACCTAATTTAAAACTAACTTGTATTTTACATGCC
>CAMZNW010000156.1 GCA_947313935.1 uncultured Mollicutes bacterium | reverse complement strand
TTAGCTCTTTATTAGTTAAAAATTCATTACTAATAGTATTTATGTTGTTATATTCTAATAACATATTTGTCACACAATATTTAGCATTATTTATTGAAATAATAGTACTTTCTTTTGATGCAAAACAAGAAAAAAATTTATATTTAGAAGATGTAAATTTATATGTTCCTTTATTTAAAATAAAAATTTTTGATTTGTCAGTATAAAAAGTCATATTATTTTTAAGTAAACGCAAGTTAGCATAAAAATGTTCTATTCGTTCTTCACTTAAAACTCCAACTACATATAAATGAGTATTATCATAATGTTCATTTATGTATTCTAGTGTTAATTCAAAATCAGTTTGAGATTTTTTTTCATTATATTGAATAATTTTATCAATTGATTTTTTTTCATAAGTTGATTGAATTGAATCAAAATCTCCTACTAATAATGAAGGGGTAATATTATTTTTAACTAAATGATCATATCCATGATCAACACCAATCCAAAAAGAAATATCATTTTCATCACTAAAATTTTTCAAATTAATGGAACAATCACCACCAATACTTATTCCAATATTAATCATTTTTAATATCCAAAACTACTTCATTAACAATTGTTAATATTACATTATATGCAGAATACATTGATTCTAAACTAATATATTCATAACGACCATGAAAATTATGTCCACCAGTAAAAATATTAGGACAAGGTAATCCCATTTTTGAAAGATGTGCACCATCAGTACCACCACGAATTGGACCAATATTTGGTGTAATATTACATCTTAAAAAAGCATTTTTGGCATATTTCATAATATAAGGATATGGTTGAATATATTCTTTCATATTATAATAGGTATCTATTATTTGTATTTCATATAAAGCATTCGGATTAATAATTTGATGTTGTTTAACCAAACCTATTAAATCTTCTTTCATATCATTAAATTTAGTTTTATCATGTTCTCGAATTAAATACTTTAATGTAGTTTTTTCTATAGTCCCATTAAAATCACTTAACATATAAAATCCTTCAAATAATTCAGTATTCTCGGGTCTTTTTTTATCATCAATCAATTGATCAAATTTTCTAGCTAAAGTAATTGATGAAATCATTTTACCTTTAGCTAATCCAGGATGAATATTACGTCCATGAATAGTTATTATAGCACTTGCAGCATTAAAATTTTCATATTCTAATTCTCCAATGCCTCCTCCATCAATAGTATAAGCAAAATTAGCATTAAATTTATCTAAATTAAAATTTTTTGCACCCAATCCAATTTCTTCATCTGGAGTAAATGCAATTTTAATGATACCATGTTTAATTTGTTGATTAGTTACTAATGTCTTACATAATTGCATAATTATACTTATTCCTGCTTTATCATCAGCACCAAGTAAAGTTGAACCATTAGTTGTAATTAATGTATCACCTTTATAATTTAGTAATTCAGGAAAATATTTAGGATCAAGATTATATTGAGCATTTAATTTAATAATTTGTCCATCATAATTTTCAATAATTTGTGGAGATACATTTTTTCCAGTAAAATCAGGTGAAGTATCAAGATGAGCTATAAAACCTACTGTTTTTGTATTATAATCAACATTACTAGGAATTGTAGCATAAACATAACCAAATTCATCTAAAGTTACCTCAATATTAAGGTCATGTAGTTCTTCAACTAATAATTTTGCTAAATTAAATTGTTTTAGGCTTGATGGAATACTACTACTTTCTAAATTTGATGTAGTTTCAATTTTCACATATGATAAAAACCTTCTCAGTATTTCTGTTTTATTATCCATCATCCTCCTATTGTAGTGTATTATTTTTAAATTTTGTAATTTGTTGATATGTTTCATTTTGTTCTTTAATAACTTTAAAGGTAACTTTATCTCCTATTTTTGTAAATGGTAATATTGTACTAATATCACTACGAATAATATATAAATTATTATTATCTTTTAATTTTAAATAATAATGATCTTTAATATAATTAATACGTTCAATTTGTCCTGTAACTTCAACTTCTAAATTAGATTTATCAGAAAGTTTATTATTATCATTTAAAATATTATAATAATTTGCTTGAGCTTTTTTAATTGATGTACCAGTTGCAACAATATTATAATTTTCTACTGAAACAAAAGCATATTGCTTAATTAAACCATCTTTATCTTTTAAAGTCATAAAATAACTTGGAGTATTATAAGTATTTACTAAAATAGGAAAAGAGGCTTGATAATTATATTGTTGTAATTCACCTTGAGCAGAATTCATTGCAGCTTCTTCTGTTGCACCAGAAATTCGATAAAAACTAGTATCTTTTGTTAATGTATTTACTAACATAAATCCTACAGTTGAATCATCATTAGTAATTGAAGACATTCCAGTATAAAAATATGGTTTACCATTAATATATGCATAAGAGCTACCATCAGTAGGTTTAATCATTTCTTTTTGTCCAAAAATAGTATTTAAAAATCCATTTTTATATGCGCCCCATGATGAAATTTGTTCTTTAACTAATTGTTTTGGTTGCACACGTTCAATCCAACTAGGCATTTTATTAACATTATCATATTTAGTTATTTTTCCTGTTTGAGCATCAATTATTATAGCACCTGTTGTATTGTATCCACCAAATACTATTGTCGGCTGATATGTTGCAACAACCCAATATGGACGACCTTGATCATCTATTTCAAATGAGAAATTACTTAAAGCATTAAACATATTACCATGTAAATAGGTATAACGTTTTATTTCATTTAAAAAGAAACTATTTTTTGAATATTTAATATGAATATCTTTTCCATTAATATCTTGTACTAATTTTATATCATTAGGATTAGTAGCAGAAACATAAACATATCCTGGACTGCCTTGTCTATTTTCTAACCATTTAAAAAAATTTCGTGGTTCTAATGGTGCAACCCATGCTAAATCATCTTTTGTTGAAATCATATAATAGT
>CAMZNW010000155.1 GCA_947313935.1 uncultured Mollicutes bacterium | reverse complement strand
ATCACAGATGATGATTTACCATTTTAAAATAAAAAAGGAGTAATAATGGCAAATATTAGAAAACCAAAAAAGAAAACATCATTTTTCAAATCACGTCGTGAATGTTATTTTACTAAAAATAATATAGATTATATTGATTATAAACAAGTAGAATTATTATCAAAATATATAAATGATCGTGGGAAAATAAAATCAAGAAAATCAACAGGTACAAAAGCACCTTATCAAAGAGAACTTGCTATTGCAATTAAAAGATCTCGTCATATGGCAATGATGCCTTTTGTTAAAGTAGCACAAAAATAATTGAAATCACACGATTTTTTGTCGTGTGATTATCTTTAAAATGAGGGAATATGACTAATAATATTTTTGCAGTAGTTATTGTATTTGTAATTTTAATTGTAAATATTTATGATTTAGCAATCAAAAACGTTTTAATCGTTATTTTTTTATGTGTCGCTACTTATTATTTATTATCCAAAATAATTATAAAAAAAGATAATAATGAATTTATAGAGAAAAGATTATTAATTGGTAAAAAAATGTTACTAGATAATAATAGATTTTCAATAATAGTAGTTAGAAATAAGAAAATATTATGGGGAAATGATTTAGCTTATGAAGAATTCCCAATTCTTTTAGAAAAACAATCTATTGAAAGTATTAATTTACAAGATATTGGCATGGATGGTAAATTTATTTATAATAATAAAATATATAAAGCAACTAGTGATAATGATTTATATTTAATTGAAAATATTACAAAACAAGAACGAGAAATAAAAAATTTAGTAGAAAATAAACCTAATATAGGAATATTACAATTAGATAATTATGATTATATTAGTCAAAATATCAAAGACTCAGAATTTTTAACTTTAGCACACGAAATAAGAATAAAATTAATTAATTATTTTGAAGAAAAAAAAATTTTATTTACTCAATTAACACCAGAACGCTATCAATTAATTATTCCAACTTCGATTTTATTAGAATTAATTGATAATAAATTTGTGCAATTTAATAAAATATTAGATGAAATTAATATTAATGAAACTTCAATTACTTATTCTTTAGGAATAGGAACAAATTTTAGTAATATTAAGAAAAATGCTGAAGGAGCCCAAGAAGCATTAGATTTAGCGATAAATCGTGGAGGTTCACAAGTAATTGTTCTTAATAAAGATGAAAAATTATTTTTCAATGGAAAACAAAATGTATTTAAAGGATCAACAAAATCAAAAGCTCGTATTATGGCAAATACAACTTTAAATATTACTCGTAAAAGAGACGTAGTGTACATAATGACGCATAATTATCCAGATAGTGATGCTTTATCGGGTGTACTATTAATGAAATTATTATTAGAAGAAAAAACTAATGTGATAATAAAAATTGTAATAGATAAAAATATTAGTGATTCTTTAAAGAAATCTTTTGAAGAAATAAATGGAATAGATTATTATACAAATGTAGTTATTGATAAAACAAAGCATAATTTATTAATTGTAGTAGATACTCAATCAAGTGTAATTTGTTCTCATCCAGAATTATTAAAGGAAATAGATGATGTAATTGTAATTGATCATCATCAAACACCTGTACAATATATTGAAAATTCTATTTTTAATTGGATTGAATCAAGTTTATCATCTACTACAGAACTTATAATGGAAATGTTAAATGTGTTAAATATAAAAATTAAAGAAGATTTATTATCAGAATTTGCTTTATTAGCAATAATAACTGATACAAATAATTTTAATTATCGAACAAATGCTAATACTTTAGAAACAGTTGGAACACTAGTTTCAAATGGAGCGGACATTTCTAAAGTACGAGAAAAATTATTTTTAACATTTGAAGATTTTTTAACTATTAATAAAATAATTTCTAATGTATATATTATGGAAGATTTTTCTATTATTCGTGTTCAAATTGAAAGCGATGATATTTTATTATCAATGTGTGCAAATACAATTACAGAAATTCAAGGAGTTAAAGGTAGTATTATAATTAGTGAAATAAAAGATAATGTTAATAAAGTTAAAATTAGAACAAATAAAGGAATCAATGCACGAGGAATTATCGAACCATTTGGTGGTGGAGGACATGCAAGACAAGCTGCTGGAGTATTAAATGATGAAGAAGTTTTTTTATTATTAGAGAGCGTCCAAAAAAAAAATTAGGAGTAATGATGAAAGTAATTTTATTAGAAAATGTATTAAAAGTTGGAAAGAAAGATCAAATAGTTGAAGTATCACAAGGTTATGCAAATAATTGTTTATTTAAACAAAAATTAGCAGTAGAAGCAACTAAGACTAATTTAAAAAAATTAAAAAAAGAATTAGATAACCGTACAAAAATATATGAAGAAGAGATAAATGTTGCTAAAAAATTAAAAAAAGAATTAGAAAATAAAGAGTATGTCTTTACTTTAAAACAAGGAGTTAATGGAAATGTATTTGGTTCTATATCAAATAAACAAATTAATCAAGCTTTATTAAGAGATGGTTATAAAATACCTAAGCATGCAATAATTGGTGATCCTATTGCTCATTTAGGATATGATAAAGTTAAACTACAATTACATAAAGAAGTAATTTGTGAATTAGTAATTAAGGTGGAAGGGAAATAATGTCTATAAAACAAATGCCTTGTTCTTTAGAAGCGGAACAAGCAGTAATTGGTTCATTAATAATTGATCCTCAAAAAGTTGCAGTAATTAATGAAATATTATTACCAGAATATTTTTACAATCAAATAAATAAATTAATTTATACTTGTTTAATTAATTTATATGAAGAAAGAAAAAACATCGATTTTATAACTATTAAAGATCAATTAACTAAAAATGATTCATTTGAAAAAATTGGATCAATGGACTACATATTAGAATTAGCAGAAGATACTAGTTTGGCAGTAAATACTTTAGAATATGCTCATATTGTGTTAGAAAAATATTTACTTCGTGAAACAATTAGCCGTGCTAATGATATTTCTTCAATGGGTTTTAATATTACTAATGCAGCGGAAATGATTGAATATGCTGAAGAAAAAATATTTGATTTATCTAAATTAATTCGAAGCGAAAATTTTTTAAATTGGGAAGAATTAATAACACAAACATATAAAAAAATTGAAGAATTAATTTTAAAAAAAGGTAAAATAGCTGGTTTGAAGACGGGATTTCAAAATTTAGATAATATAACAAACGGCTTACAAAAATCCGATTTAATTATTTTAGCAGCTCGTCCTTCTGTAGGTAAAAC
>CAMZNW010000154.1 GCA_947313935.1 uncultured Mollicutes bacterium | reverse complement strand
ATTTCCTCTCTTACTTCAACTACATTTATTAAATCTGTGGATCCACTAGTTGAAGGTGTTCCACAAACTACTACTACTAAATCTCCTTTTTTTACATACCCTAAATTTATAGCTGTTTTAACTGAATTTTTTATTAATTTATCAACACTATTTTCTGTTTTTTTTTATTTTCTATATACACCAAAATTAGCAGATAAACTATGACTTACATATATATTGGAAGTTAGTGCTAAAATAGGTTGACGAGGTTTCATTTGTGAAATCGTTCGTGGAGTATTTCCTGATTCTGTTGGTGCTATTATTAATTTTACATTATCTAATTTATCTGCTGTTGTTACTGCAGAAAAAGCTATTAATTTTTCTAATGTAGGTTCTAAAGTTCGATGGATTTGACGAGAATAACTACCATAATTAAATACTTTTTCTGCTGCTATTGCAATATTAGTTTGTGTTCTTACTGCTTCAATTGGATATTCTCCATTAGCTGTTTCACCAGATAACATAACGGCATCAGTACCATCAATTACCGCATTAAATACATCAGATACTTCTGCTCTAGTTGGGCGAGGATTAGTTTGCATTGATTCAAGCATTTGAGTTGCAGTAACAACAATTTTTCCAATTGCATTACATTTTTTTATAATCCTTTTTTGAACAACTGGTACCTCTTCTGCTGGTATTTCTACACCTAAATCTCCACGTGCAATCATTATCCCATCAGATATATTAATTATTTCATCTAAATTTAATACTCCATCTTTTGATTCAATTTTTGAAATTATTTTAATATTAGTATTTCTTGTTTCTTTAATTACATTTTGAATAATTTTAACATCATTAGCATTACGTACAAATGAAGCAGCAATAAAATCAAAATTATTCTCACATGCCCAAATTATGTCATCTCGATCTTTTTGAGACATAAAATCAAAATTTAATGTTATCCCAGGGACATTTACACCACGTCGATCTTTTAATGTTCCATTATTTAAAACAAGACAATATAGTTCATTATTTTTAATCTCTACAACTTTTAATGATACATATCCATCATCAAGTAATATTATATCATTTATTTTTAAATCATTTGCTAACCCTTTATATGAAACATTAAATTTTTTATTTGTACCTAATATTTCATTCATAACAATTGTTACATATGAATCCTTGACAAGAGTTATCTCACCATTTTCAAATAAACCAGTTCTAACTTCAGGTCCTTTAGTGTCTAACAATACAGCCACATTTGTTGATAATTTTAAATTGATTTTTTTGATATTTTCAACTTTAGCCATTTCAGTAGTATATGTACCATGCGACATATTTAAACGAATAATATCCATTCCTTCTTTAACTAAAGATTCCATAGTTTCATAACTTGAAGACTTCGGTCCAATTGTTGCTATTATTTTAGTTTTTTTCATTATTAACCTCCTTATACATTTAAATATTCATTTGTTAATTTTAAACATTCATGATCTATTTGATGTGGTTCATTAATAGCATCAATTATATCATTATTTACTAATTTAGAATTAACAATTCCAACACAACGTTTACTTTTACCTTGAATTAGTAATTCAACCGCATACGAACCAAGTCGTGAAGCTAAAATACGATCAGGTGGTGTTGGTACTCCACCTCGTTGAATATGTCCTAAAACTGTTTTTCTTGTTTCAATTTTTGTTTCTCGTTCAATTATTTCAGCTAAGTCTCCATCTATTTGAACACCTTCTGCTATAATTATTACTAATGCACGTTTTCCACGTTTTCTTTTCTCTTTCAATAATTTTAACATTTTATTTAAATCAAATGGCACTTCAGGTATTATTGTGTAATCAGCACCAACTGCCATTCCT
>CAMZNW010000153.1 GCA_947313935.1 uncultured Mollicutes bacterium | reverse complement strand
GTTCTAATTTTAGAAATGAACAAAGTGCAACAAAAATGAAAATTTATTTTGCAGGAAATAACATATCAGCAAGTTATTTAAATGATTTATATGAAATTATTAAAACAGAAGATTTTGTAATTAATGTAATTTCAAAATCAGGAACAACAACAGAACCAGCTATAGCGTTTAGGTATTTAAAAAAACAATTAATTCTTAAATATGGAGAAAAAGAAGCAAATAATCGTATTTATGTAACAACAGATAAAACAAAAGGAGAATTAATTAATCAAGCTAAGGAAAATAATTGGCCTTGTTTAGTAATTCCAGATAATATAGGTGGACGTTATTCAGTATTAACTCCAGTTGGTTTATTACCAATATTAGTAAGTGGTATTCAAATTGAAAATATATTATTAGGAACTAAGCAAGCTCAAAAGGATACGATGGAAATCAATATTCTTAAAAATAATTGTTATAAATATGCTGGATATAGAAATTTATTATTGGAAAAAGGATATAAAATTGAATTTTTTGTAAGTTATGATCCAAAATTACAATATTTCCAAGAATGGTTAAAACAATTATTTGGTGAAAGTGAAGGGAAAGATGGACAAGGGATATTCCCTTCAAGTTTGATTAATACAACTGATTTACATTCATTGGGACAATATATCCAAGATGGTCCAAAAAATTATTTTGAAACAGTTTTTAAAATTAATAAAATTAAAAATGATATTTATTTAGAAAATGAAAAAAATAATGATGGACTAGATTATTTAGTAGGTAAATCAATTAATGAAATCAATAATATTGCTCTTGATGCAACTGTTATTGCTCATACTAATGATAATATCCCAAATATGATTTTTGGATTTGATGAAATAAATGAATATAATGTCGGCTATTTAATATTTTTCTTTGAAAAGGCATGTGCTATATCGGCAATAATTAGTGGAGTAAACCCATTTAATCAACCTGGTGTAGAAGCTTACAAACAAAAAATGTTTGAATTATTAAAAAAATAGAGTATCATTTATTATAAACAAAGATTATAAATTTAAAAGATAAATTCTCATTTTATCTTTTAAATGTGTTATAATTATTATGTATCTTTTACTGGGAATTAATGTCTCCCAAATATTTATTCGCGGTTTTAGATGACAAAGTAAAAAAAGGGAGAAATATGACAAAAGAACAAAGACAAGCAATTATTACTGAATTTGGTAAAAATGAAAATGATACTGGTAGTGCAGCTGTACAAATAGCTTTATTAACAGCAGAAATTAATCATTTAAATGAACATTTAGCTATTCATAAAAAAGATAAACATTCACGTCGTGGATTATTATTAAAAGTTGGTAAACGTCGTAATTTACAAAAATATCTTAAGAAAAATGATTTAGAACAATATAAAACTGTTATTGCTAAGTTAGGATTAAGAAGATAAAAGCACTTTGTGCTTTTTTTTATAAATACAAGAAACTTTATTTCTTGTACTAAAGCGCTAATGAATTAATTGTAGTTTTAGTATAGGTCATAACAAGGAGATTAAATGAAGGCTATTCAAATAATAACAAGTCAATTAACTCGATTTTATATCATTTATTTATTTGCATTAAGTTTTGAAATAATTAAAAATACTCCATTATATTTACAAATATTTGTAGCATGTATATTTTTATTATATAGTGTTTTTGATTATTTTAAATTAGATGTGATATCTTTTAATTATCTGATAGTTGCCAATTCAAGTAATAATTTTATTTTTATTGGAAGTATAATGAATTTATTAATCAATATGTTTTTAATATTTTTAGCTAAATTAGAAATGTATAATACAATGATTATATTTTTAAGTATAGATTTAATCTTACCATTAAATGGTAAACGTGGAATAACAGAAATATTGACATTAAAAAAGAAAATTATAAAAGGAGAATAATGCGCTTGAAATTTAAGCCTTGGGCAAATAAATTTATTCAAGAAAATAATCAAATTTTTTTACAATCTGAAAAAGATATGAATAATTATTTACAAGATCAAAATAAAATAGCTATAGAATTAGGATGTGGTAAAGGTAATTTCATTTGTCAATTAGCAAAACAAAATCCATATATTAAATATATTGCAATTGAACGTTATGAAAGTGTAATTGTTGAAGGTGGAAAAAAATTATTGGAGGCCCCATTAGATAATTTAAAATTTTATGCAATAGATGTTAATAAGTTAGCTAATTATCAAGTGTTATTAAATAAAGTCGATATAATTTATTTGAATTTTTCTGATCCTTGGCCGAAAAAAAAACATGAAAAGCGTCGTTTAACTTCTAAAGGATTTTTAGAAATTTATGCAAAACTTTTAAAAGATAATGGACATATTGAATTTAAAACTGATAATCAAGCATTATTTGAATATAGTTTAGAAAGTTTTGTGAAAAATGATTATATGATTCAAGATATATCTTTGGATTTACATAATACATTACGTGAAAATATTAAAACTGAATATGAAAATAAATTTTCACAAAAAGGATTTAGAATAAATTATTTAAAAGCAATTAAAAGAAATTAAAAGGAGTGAAATGAAACTTAGAACAATTGAGCAATTAGTTGATTTTCATGCTATTTCTGGGCATGAAGCAAGTGTTAAAAAATATTTATTAGAACAATTATCATATAATAAAGTTTATGAAGATATGTTAGGATCATTTTTAGTAGAATTAGATAGTAATAAACCAGGTCCAACTGTTGCGATAATTGCTCATATGGATGAAGTTGGTTTTTTAGTTAAAGATATTGATGAACGTGGTTTTATTAAGTTAGCTCAAATTGGTTCTACAGATCTAAAATCAATTTTATCTCAACGGGTTGAATGTGTTTTAGATTCAAAAGAAACGGTTCAAGGAATTATACTTGGACAATCACCTCATTTAAAAACGACGGACACTATTACAATTGACGATATATTTGTGGATTTTGGTTATGATTCAAAACAAGAGGCTTTAGATAAAAATATGATGATTGGATTACCAATAACTTTTACAAATAATTTTGCTGTATTAAATAATAAAATGTGTTCAAAAGCATTTGATAATCGTTTAGGATGTGGAATTATTTTAGAATTAAATGAATTATTGAAAGAATATGATTTTAATGGAAAAATATTATTTGGTGCAACAGTTCAAGAAGAAGTTGGTTTACGTGGTGCTCAAACAATATTACATGCTTATAATCAAAAAATCGATCATATTTTAGTTGTAGATGTGTCGCCTGTAAATGACTATAGTGATTATAAACAAGCTCGGTTAGGAGCAGGTCCATTGATTAGAATACAAGATCCACGTTGTGTTTTAGATTATGAACAAATTAATATATTAAAAGAAACAGCTGCTGAAAATAAGATTGCTTATCAAAATTATTTTTCAAGAGGTGGAACAGATGCAGCAAATTTACAAATACAAAACAATGGATATAAAGTTACGGCATTATGTATTGCTGCAAGAAATATTCATAGTAATAATACTATAGTATCAATTGAAGATTATGAACAAACTGTAGAATTAGCTTATTATTATATTTTAAAATTGTTAGGAGTAAAATAATGAAACGTATTTTAGCGAAATATAAAATATATATTTATATTTTATTAGGAATAATATTTTTATTTTCTGTAGGACAAATAGATAAACAAATTGAATATAGTAATCAAGAATTAGAACATAAAATATTTAATATATCTAATAAAAAACAAATGAATATTAATAAAGTCTCAAATGAATATGGGATTTATATTCCTAAAGGTTATCGAATTAAAAATATGAATAATAGTTTATTAATAGAAGA